>JAOABO010000071.1 GCA_026418315.1 Bacteroidia bacterium | reverse complement strand
AACAACATCAGAACAAGACATTCCAAAAAATGCTGTAATCATTGATTTGAGAGGGAAACATATTTATCCTTCTTTTATAGATTTATATTCTGATTTTGGAATGCCTGAAATAAAAAAACAAACACCCATTCACTCATTCAAAGAAAATTATATTAAAGGTGCCTATTACTGGAATCCTGCCATTAAAAGTGATTTTGCTGCACATCAAAACTTTGTATTTAATAAAGAAAAAGCTACAGAATTCAGAAAAAATGGAATAGGAATTTTACTCACTGGAATAAAAGACGGCATTGTCAGGGGTAGTGCTGCCCTTGTATCATTAGCCGATGCACCAGAACATGAAAATATTTATATTGAAAAATCTGCAAGCGGTTTCTCATTTAAAAAAGGTTCTTCTCCGCATTATTATCCTTCTTCTTTAATGGGCTCTGTTGCTCTTATCAGACAGTCCTTATACGATGCTATGTGGTACAAACAACAAAATGAAGAAGTTAATGTGTCTTTAAAAGGTCTAAACGAGTTATTGGATTTGCCCATCATCTTTGAGTGTTCAAACAAGTGGGACATTTTTAGGGCAAAAAAAATTGCAGAAGAATTTCGTCTTAATTTTATATTTAAAACAGCAGGAGATGAATATCAAAGAATACAAGATTTAAAAAACATCCACCCTAAATTAATAATACCACTTGAATTTCCTGTTCCTTATGATGTTTCAGACCCTATGGATGCAGATATTATTCCATTATCAGATTTAAAGCACTGGGAAATGGCTCCTGCTAATCCTGCATTGTTGGAAAAAAATAAAATTGATTTTGCCTTTACTCTTTATGGCCTGAATGATAAAAATGCTTTATTTTCAGTGTTAAGAAAAATACATCAATATGGCGCATCTAAAGAAATGATTTTAAAGGCATTTACATTTAATCCCGCATCATTTATCAATATTCAAAACAAACTAGGAGCAATCAAAGAAAATTATTTTGCTAATTTTTTTATAACCAATAAAGATATATTTGAAAAAGACGCTATTGTGATAGAACATTGGATTAATGGAAAGCCCTCCTTTTTTTACGATAGAGATACTGATAAACTCTTTGGAGAATATCAATTGAATCTTGATACCGTGAAATTAAATATAATAGTAAAGGGAAATTTTGATCAACCATCAATTGTTATTAAAAAAGATACAACTACTCTGAAAGTGACTTCAAAAATAAATTACCCATACATACAATTTACTATCCAAGATTCTCTAATGAAGTGTAGCTTTTCGGGGAATTTTAATTTACGGGATAGTACGATTAATGGGCTAATGCATAATTTAAAGACCTCTACCACGAAAAACATTGTTTTATTTAAAGTTTCTCCTTCTACTTCTAAAGATGAAAAACAACCTTCAGAGCCAGAGAAATCCAAAATTGACATTGGAGAAATTTATTATCCATTTTGTGCTTATGGAAGCTCAGTAAAAGACACACTTAATTTTTTTCAGAATACAATAGAAAAACTCAAGCATAGATACAATGCGTTATTAATAAAAGATGCAACTATCTGGACAAATACAAAAGATAGTATTTTGAATGAATACGATGTATATATAGTGGATGGTAAAATTGTAAGAATAGCCCCCAACATTGATGTTCCAAAACTCGCATTTGCCAAAATCATTGATGCAAAAGGGATGCACCTAACGCCGGGCATCATTGATGAACACTCTCACATTGCTATTGAAGGTGGTGTGAATGAATGGACGCAAGCCAGCAGTGCAGAAGTCAGAATAGGTGATGTTATTAATCCGGAAGATATTAATATATACAGGCAACTGGCAGGTGGCGTTACAACCGCTCAACTACTCCATGGTTCAGCTAATCCTATTGGTGGACAATGTCAGGTTATTAAACTTAAATGGGGAGAAAGTGCAGAGAATATGAAATACAAAACAGCCAAACCTTCTATTAAATTTGCCCTTGGAGAAAATGTAAAACAAGGAAATAGTCCGCCATCAGATAGATTCCCTCAAACTCGTATGGGAGTAGAACAAGTGTTTAATGATTACTTTCATCGTGCTATACAATATCAGCAGGAAAAAAGCAAATTTCTTAACCAACCTAAAATAAAAGGATATGGCAACGCATTTAGAAAAGATTTAGAGTTAGAAGCATTGGTAGAAATTTTAGAAAACAAAAGAAATATCACTTGCCACAGTTATGTACAAAGTGAAATCAATATGCTCATTCATTTGGCAGATAGTTTAGGATTCAAAGTCAATACATTCACACACATTTTAGAAGGATATAAAGTAGCTGACAAATTAAAAAAACATGGTGCTACCGCATCTACTTTTAGCGATTGGTGGGCGTACAAAATGGAAGTGATGGAAGCTATACCCTTTAATGCAGCCCTTCTTACTAAAATGGGTGTCAATACCTGCATTAATTCTGATGATGCAGAAATGGGCAGAAGGTTAAATCAGGAAGCAGGAAAAACCATTAAATACGGCGGTTTAAGCCCTGTTCAGGCGTTAAAATTAATTACACTTAATCCTGCAAAAGCATTGGGCATAGATAAAGAAGTGGGTAGCATAGAGGTCGGAAAAGTAGGAGATGTTGTGCTTTGGACTGATAATCCGTTAAGTATAAATGCTAAAGTAAAATACACTATTATAGAAGGTAAAATTTATTATGATGATGAAGAAAACAAGAAAATAGAAGAAAGTATTCAAAAAGAAAGAACAAGAATCATAGAAAAATTGATAAAAGCGAAAAAAGAAAATACACCAACACAAAAATATGTTCATAAGCCACATAAAATCTATCATTGTGATGATGTGGAGTGAAGCATTTAAATTTAAAAAAAATAAATTCGAAAACATAAAATAAGGGTTAAAAACCATCCCTGATTAAATTTATTTTTTTCTAAAGTTAATAAATACACTAATAAATTAATTACAATTATTAGTAATACACCTTGGTAAAAAACTTTAAACAAGTATTACTCATTAAAGTAAAATACTAACATCCATTTAAACTTTGCATTTGATTTACCATTGTTATTTTCAACAACTTCAAACCCTTTATCGGTAATGTTAGTAACATACAACCCATTACTTGATTCAAGAGGTTGAATAAAAACATCATAATTAATATTTTTGTTTGTACCTTCTTTAGTTAGAATTTTCTGTAATCTTTCATCAAAGACAATTTTACTGTAGCCATTACTTAAGGTTCCAGTTTTTGATATAAAGCTCTTTAGTACGGTAAAATCAGATTTTTTTTCAAAAAATTTTCCGTTAAAAAAAATAAAGATAGAAATAATAGATAATGAAAGGATTGAATAAAATGTTCTCATAAGATTTAATTTTTAGAGATTTATTATGAGTTAATAGTATATAATAATGAGTCCATTCCCAGTTTGAAATCCTGCAGTACAAGAACAACCCGGTGGGATTAAGCTGCTTCCACCGCCTCCACCACCAGACCACCAATTACTTGAGCTTCCTCCTCCTCCTCCTCCGTAATAACCACCACCACCCCCGCCACCAGAATCGTCGCAAGTGGTACCGGATGCTCCATTTCCACCTATCCCCAATGAACCATTTCCACCTGCAACACCACCACTTCCTGCGCCCCCACCTATACCACCGCTTGTTTGTGTCCCTCCACCTCCAGGTCCCCCCGCGGTTCCACCACAACAACTACTACTTGACCCCGTAAGCCCATTATTACAGCCACCATCCCCAGCAAAAGTAGAACATCCACATCCAACAGCGCCCCCCCCCCCACCACCAGCAACAATAATTCTATTTGAGAGGGCGTAAGGAGTGGTGCGTATATCGCTAGCGCCCCCACCGCCAGCGGCATTCCAGTCACCCATACCTCCATTACCACCACCATTCCATCCCCCCAAGCCACCACTTGAACCACACGCACCGGTTTGATTTACGCTTTGCCCCTGACCACCAACATTGATTTGAAGAATTTGACCAGATGTAACAGCTAATGTACCCGTTATTCTTGCTCCTTTTCCTCCTGTCATTGGGTATGGTCCGCTTGTATTACCGCCAGATGCCCCTCTTACATCTACACTTACACAAGTTACACCTGGAGGTACGGTCCAGGTTTGGTTATTACCCGTATAGTTAAAAGTTATAGAATTAGGAAAACTTGTGCAGCATCCACCGGTAGTTACATTGATTACATTGCTATTTCCTGTATTACCACAACTGTTACATGCCCTTATACGATAGTAATAGGTAGTTCCACAAGATAATCCTGTTACATTATAACTTGTTACATTACCTACATTTAAATTATTAAATCCCGGCACAAAGCTTGTAAAGCCCACATCTGTTGCTACGTCCAATTGATAACAAGTAGCACCGCTCACACTGCTCCAGTTAGCAGTAAAACCTGTTGAAGTAATACCACTTGCAGCATTGGCGG
This sequence comes from Bacteroidia bacterium, assembly GCA_026418315.1. GTDB lineage: Bacteria > Bacteroidota > Bacteroidia > B-17B0 > Aurantibacillaceae > BPGX01. Next base: position 4,961 of record JAOABO010000071.1, on the reverse strand, counting down.
TAGGTGCAGACGAAGGAGGACTGCAAGCGCATCCTAATGTTTGCCAGCTGCTTGAAGGAACATCCCAAAATTCAAAGCAACGAGTAGTTGTGTTATAAATCAATAATGAATTAGCAGGAGAAGGTAAAGCATTTCTCTCAGCGGTGGTCATTCTCGGAATGAGCAATCCCTTTTTTCCGTTTGTAGGCAATGCGCTTACGTCTATATCTAACATCGCGCTATTGTCAGGAGGTGTAGCATTAGCATTTATGCCTATGTTTTGAGACTGTATATATTGAGTTAGTCCGACAAAAAGTAGATATCCTAAAAAAAAGTAAATTACCCTTTTTTTCATGTTCTCATGGTTTTATTTGATTGTTACAAAATTTGTTGCAAAAATATATGTTGCAAAAATACATAATATATTTTGATTTACAAAATCATGAATAAGAAACAGGTAGTTAATGAAAAACACAAACTTTATAGCATGAGTATTAAAAACAACATGAACAAGTTTTTCAATAAAAATATAATTAATTTCTTAAAACCTAAAGAAATTATTTAAGTAAAAGATGAGATTCAAAATTAATCACTAATTATGCCTTTTCTAACATTACCGCATATCCTTGTCCTACCCCTACACACATGGTAGCAACAGCATACTTCTTCTTTTGTTCCTGTAATTCAATAGCAGCGGTGAGAGCAATTCTTGCACCACTCATGCCTAAAGGATGCCCAAGCGCTATGGCTCCTCCATTCGGATTAATACGCGGATCATTATCTTCCAACCCCCACTGACGAATACATCCTAAAGATTGGGCAGCAAAGGCCTCATTCAATTCTATAATATCAATATCTTTCCAGGTCAGATTTGTTTTGGCTAATAGTTTATTAACTGCTTCTACAGGTCCCAGCCCCATAATGCGTGGCTCTACACCTACCACAGTACCTGTTATTACACGAGCCAATGGCTGTAAATTGTATTTTTTTATAGCGTTTTCATTTGCCAATAATAAGACAGCAGCACCATCGTTCAACCCGGATGAATTACCCGCAGTAACACTTCCATCTTTTTTGAAAGCGGGCTTCAGCTTAGACAAAGTTTCTAAAGTTGTATCTGGTTTTATAAATTCGTCTTTATCAAAGATAATGGGTTCGCCTTTTTTTTGTGGGATGTTAATTGGAATAATTTCCTTTTCAAATCTGCCGGAATTTTGTGCTTTAGCCGCTTTTTGCTGACTCCATAAAGCAAATTTATCTTGATCATCTCGGGAAATTTTTAGTAGTTGGGCAACATTTTCAGCGGTTTCACCCATGCTGTCGGTACCATACATACTTTGCATTTTAGGATTAATGAATCGCCAGCCAAAAGAAGAGTCGTACAATTGCTGTGCTCTGTCAAATGGCTCTGTAGATTTGCTCAACACATAAGGCCCTCGGGACATATTTTCTACTCCACCTGCTATCATAAGGTCTGCATCTCCAATCATAATAGTTCTGGCTGCTTCCATTACTGCGGTTAATCCTGAGGCACATAGGCGGTTCAAAGTTTGCCCCGGAACAGTATAAGGCAAGCCGGCCAATAATAAAGCCATGCGTGCCACATTACGATTATCTTCTCCTGCCTGGTTAGAGCAGCCAATAATAACATCTTCTACTTCAGCCCAATTCACAGAAGAATATTTTTGCATAAGGGCATGGATAGTATCTGCTATTAAATCATCTGTACGGACTTTGGCTAAGGTGCCGCCAAATTTTCCAATGGCCGTTCTTACACCCCCTACTATATAAGCATGTTGCATAAATATCGTTTGGCGTCAAAGATGAGAAAAAATTAGCACATTTGCAGGTAGTTGATTGGAAAGACAAATGAAAATTATTGATAAATATATTCTGAAAAAATTTTTAGGAACATTTATTTATTCTATTGCTTTGATTTTATTAATTTTTATTGTATTTGACCTAAAGGATAAGCTCCCTGGTTTTTTAGAAGACAAGACGCCATTAAAAGAGATTATATTGGATTATTATCTGATGTTTATTCCTGTGTATGGTAATATGTTTAGCCCATTGTTTACCTTCATTTCAGTTATTTTTTTTACATCAAGAATGGCACATAGAAATGAGTTTGTAGCTATGCTAAGCAGCGGAATTCCATACAATCGCATTCTTCGTCCTTATTTAATCACTGCAGTTATCATTGCTGTTACTTCGTTAGTTTTGAATCATATTATTATTCCAAAAGCGAACAGAAAAAAAATTGCTTTTGAAGACAAGTGGTTTAATAATGCATATAACATAGAAGATAAAAATATACACCGCATGGTGGGAGATGGAGAAGTGTTGTATTTATATAGTTTTGATAATAGGGCTAAAATGGGATATAAAGTATCATTAGAAAAAATTAAAAACCATCAACAGGTTTATTATCTGAAAGCAGAAGCTATGCAGTGGGATAGTACAGACAAATCTTGGTTACTTAACAATGTGATGGAGAGAAGATTAGTTGTACATACCCATCAAGACAGTGTTGTGTACAAAGAAGAGGTAAAAGTATATCCTAACAAAAAAATAACCATTGACTTTACACCAGATGATTTGTGGAGATATGAAAGTAAATTAGAAATCATGAATTATTGGGAATTAAAAAATTATATTAAAAAAGAACGACAAAAAGGAGGCAGTAAAATAGAATACTTTGAAGTTGAGCATTACAGAAGAACAGCATTTCCGTTTGCAACTTTTGTATTAACTATTATTGGTGTTAGTGTGTCTTCCAGAAAAGTAAGGGGTGGTGTAGGTTGGACAATAGCATTAGGATTGTTTTTAAGTGCATTATATATAATGTTGATGTATATTTTTACAATTTTGGCAACTACTGGTTTTGCTAACACACTACTTGCTGTGTGGATACCTAATATAGTGTTTAGCTTGGTAGCGTATTGGTTTTATACAAAAGCACAGAAGTGAAAAAGTAATTAGTTTTGTTTTAAAATAGCATTTCTGAAAAAAAATAAAGTGAAAATAGTTGTAAAAAAAACTCCCGCTTGCGTTTCTAAATAAGATTCAAAAAGATAAGATGTAAAAGTTATAATAGAAAAAACAATAATTGAAATATTTTTGAACTTTATACCTATATAGAACATCCATATAAAAAAAGAGAACAACATAATTACTCCTAAAACACCTATGGATAAAAAGGTTTGAATAAATTGATTGTGTGAGTTAATTTCTTTTTTTAAAGCACCCACATAGTTTTTTTCTCTATAAGTATTAATTAATATATCATTAATATCCCCTGTGCCATAACCTTTCCATGGTTCTTTTTTAATTAAATCCATAGACGCTTTCCATGCATAGTAGCGTAGTTGTGTTGATTCTGTTGAAATTGAATCTGCTTTTTTGTGTATTATCAGGTCAGTAATAATAGATACTCTTTCTTTTGTGTTGGGCATGAAAACAAGCAATAAGGAAATGGTCATTATAAATATCAAAAGATATATTAAAGTGCGTGGGTTAATTTGTTTTTTTTGGACGATAAAATAAATTATATATGAAAAATGAATAATAAACATTGCTGCTATGCCAGCTTTAGAACCAAGCATCATAACAAAGACAGACAAAACAATAGCGATGACAAAAAACAAAAACAATGGTATGTTTTTATGAAAAAACATAGAATAAACAAACATGATTGCTACATTAATATACATAGCACAATAACCATAGTGTAAAAAAAATGACAAATAAGAAGTAAAAAAATAATTCGTATAAGGATATTCTTCTAAATGAATGCCGTTTTTTCTGCAGTATAGTTCGTAAAAAAAACGATAACTGGCTATTGAATAACATATTAGTATGTGTATTATTGAACCAATCAAATAGTTTTTTTTCAAGGTGGTTATCTTTTCTGAGTCATTTAAAGATTTTATTGTTGAAAACAATAAAGGTATCACCAGTAACCCTAGTTTTGTTTCTAGCTTTTTTAATCCATAATCAATGTTTTCTGAGTATGTCATACCTAAAATGTAGATTAAATATAAAACTGGGAGTATTAATAAACCAATATTGTTAATTAAATAGATATATTTTTCTTTCCAATTTTTTTCCCAAACCCATAATGCAAAAAGAACAATTATTCCAAAAGTGGTAATATTCTGATAAAATAAAAGTGATACTAAAATTAAATTTAGTAAATAAAATTCAAATACAAGTTGATTTTTACTAACTAATAGATTTTTCATATTTATGTACATGTATTAAAATCACACAAATGCCAATAATAAAAACAACACATTCTGCAATAGTGTATATAAGCATAAACGTTAAAAAATTACTTGGATGAAAATAAAGAACAAAAAACACAATGATAAAATATAAAAACTTTATTATACTTTCTTGTTTAACTAAATGTAAAGATGGATAAATTATAGAAAATGACTGATGAATAGAAAACATAATCACAGAAAAAATATAATACTTTGATAAAACACCAACATATTCCCAATTCTTTCCAAATATCAACCCAAATAATTTTTCTCCACCAATAAATATTACAAACATTGCTATACCAATTAAAAAAAATAAAAACTTACTTACATGAATTAATAATGGGAAAATTCTTTGATGATTATTGATACTATCAACCAGTTTTTTGAAATAAACTTGAGATATAGACATGCTTACAAAGCTAAAGGGTATTTGAATAATTTGCTTACATATATTAAAATAACCGCCGTATTCATTACCGTAATAATAGGTAATTAATAGAAATGGAGACGATTGAGCAAGTACATTCAAAAACGATGGAATAGTATTGTAAATAGGATAATGTTTATATTTAATTATAGATTCGCGAATGATTGAAAAACTAAAAAAATTCCAGTCAAACTCTGACCTTAATAATTGTATTATTCCAAATATAAAAGTAAACAACCATCCAATAAAATACCCTACAACTAATCCATTTTGAATATTAAAAA
>JAOABO010000070.1 GCA_026418315.1 Bacteroidia bacterium | reverse complement strand
GTATACGATATAGATAGCATTTCCATATTGAATCATGTCTCTTGGTAAGTCATTGTGGTACTCTAATTTGTCATAAATTGTATGTGAAAGTGTATCAATTTTTTTTATTCCTAAATTAACGTCTGATATTAAAAAATGATGAGAGTTATATAATAATTTACTTTCAGTGGTAAAATTGAAGGAAGAGTTGGTGTCTTTGTCTGATTTTATTTGATATTTGATTAAAACACTGTCTTTGAAATTAAACTCATAAAATCCATTGCTACTCACAATGTATAATTTATGATTTAAATTAAAAATATTGAATACTGTTGTGTTTTTGAGTTTTTTTTCAATATTCTGAATTTTGAAAAATTTATCTTTGTAATAATCATAAAATGTAAGGCCATCTTCACAGGCAACAATAATATAATTTTTATATTGATTGACCGAAAAGATATTAGAGCATTTTAATGAAAAACTATCTTTATTATTGTTTTTAAATGAATAAATTTTATAACCATCGTATTTACATAGCCCTGCCTGTGTACCTAACCAATAAAAACCATAACTATCTTTGAATACGCAGGTAACATAATTCGTCGGTAATCCGCTTTTAGAATCAATGTTTATGGCATTGATATTGGTAATTTCGTTGTATTTGTATTGAGACCATACATTTAAGTAAACAAAGAAAACAAAAGCATACAATATAAAGTGCTTAAAATGTTTTTTCTTAAATAAAATCATTATTCTCTTATATGCACAAATTTACAAATGTTTTTTTAATAATATTGATTGGGCAATAAATAATTTTGAACATAATCTTTAATAGCGTCTTCAAGTGGAGTAAAAGGTTCTGTGTAATTTTGACTAATTAATTTTTGCATTTTAGCTTCCGTAAAGTATTGGTATTTGTCTCTGATGTCTTCCGGAGTATCTATAAATTCAATATGTTCATTCTTATTTAATGATAAGAAAACGGCTTTTGCCAAATCTAAAAATGTTCTTGCTTTTCCTGTTCCTAAGTTGTAAATATCGCTTTTGACTTGGTGAGTGTATAAAAAATAAATCACCTTTACTACATCTTTTACATATATAAAATCTCTCATTTGTTCTCCGTCTTTAAAGTCAGGACGATGCGAGCGAAATAACCTGACTTTTGAATGTTGATTAATTTGATGAAAAGAATGAAACACTACTGATGCCATTCTTTTTTTGTGATATTCATTTGGTCCAAAGACATTGAAAAATTTTAAACCTGCCCAAAACGGCGGAGTATCTTGTTGTTCCATTACCCATAAATCAAACAGATGTTTACTCCATCCGTACAAGTTCAGTGGTTTTAATATTGGAAGATGGCTAACATCATCATCATAGCCATATTCACCTGCACCATAAGTAGCTGCAGATGAAGCATAAATGAATGGAATAGATTTTTCGGTACATATCTTCCATATATTTTTCGAATAGTCAATATTTAAATCTTTAAAAATAGTTTCATTAGTTTCAGTAGTGTCTGTTCTTGCTCCTAAATGAATTACAAACTTAACCTGATTAAAGTTTTTTTCAAACCAATTAATAAAAGCATTGCGGTGTATTAAAAAAGCATATTTTTTATTTTCAATGTTTTTGTTTTTATCCTCTCTTGAAAAATCATCTACCAATATAATGTCTTGATGTCCTTTTTGATTAAAATACGAAAGCACACAACTACCAATAAACCCTGCAGCTCCAGTTATAACTATCATAATTTTTTTGGCCAATATAATGAAATACTAAGTATCAATATATTTTAGGTCAGAAGGTTTTCAAAATATTTTTTTTCATCCGATAAGTTCAAATATGGATATTTTTTTTCTGTTTCTGTACAATATTGTAGCATACTTTGGGCAAATGATTTTGCTTGCAAAGAATCAGGATAATTGATTTTGTGAGACATAGCAGCCATGATTTTTTCAAGTCGTTTAATAACTTCAGTTGAAGCATGTGAAATAGCAGATGCAGAAAATTTTTCCATGACATATTGAATAGCCAACTCATTAGGATGTGCCATATCTGCTTTAAAGAATCTATAATCTCTCAAATCGTCAGTGATTAATTCATAGGCAGGAAAGTAATACACATTCGTAAATTGACGGCATAATTGGTGTACAGTCAATATGAGTGTGGCCTTACTAATATTATTATCTATTGTACCATAAGAAAGATATTTGACAGGAGAAACCGATAGAATAATTGTTATCTTTGGGTTGATGCTTATGAGTTTTTGAAACAGAGCATGATAGGACTGAATAATTTCATCTATACTTAAAAGTTTTTTTGCAAAAACAGAAGGAGGAAATTTATGACAATTAGCAACCACCTGTTTTAATTCAATATGTTCATACACATAAGCAGATCCAAATGTGATAATTAAATAATCTGATGCTTTAATAAATGAGTGTGCAGATGATTGTATTTCAATAATTTTCTTTAAAAGCGAAGATTTATTTGTATCAAAAATATGTGTTTGATGAAGAAAAGATTTCCAAACATTATTTTCAGAGAATAATAACTTTTCATCAAAATCATGGGGAGTTTCTATAATATTTTTTAGAGAAAGATAAATGCTTATTGGATTAAACAATACACCGTTAGGGTTAGAAAAAACATTAAAATGCCTTTTTTTGAACCAATCGGACAGGTTTTCTACAAAACATGAGCCAATAGTAAAAATTTTATGTTGATGATGTATTTCAAACGGAAATTTTGGAATTTGGATATTGAGGTGCCAGTTCATCAAGTTACAAAACTAATTAAATTTGTATCATTGCACAAATAAGAGGTATATGAAGAGTGTCCTTTATATTATTTTTTTTCTATTGATGGCGTGGAAAGTGATGGCACAGTTGCCATTTAAGGTAGTAACCATTTCTGATAAAGAAGAACCAGAAGAAGTGAGTGTGGCCATCAATCCTAAAAACCCTGCGCAAATTGTTGTGGGTGCCAACATAAACCAATTATATTTAAGTAGCGATACGGGCAAAACATGGACGTATCAAAAATTAGTTTGTGAAGAATATGGTGTATATGGAGATCCGGTACTTTTATGGGATACTGCTCATACTTTTTATTATTTTCATTTGTCTAATCCAAATAAAAATATAGTAAAAGACGGCAATTGGATAGACAGAATAGTGGTGCAATCTTCTTCTGATTTTGGAAAAACTTTTAATTATTGTGTTGGCATTGGTAAAAACGGAGAAAAAAATCAAGACAAACATTGGGCGTATTTTGATAAAAAAACAAATACCATTTATGTTACATGGACGCAGTTTGATAAATATGGTAGTAAAAAACCACAGGATAGTTCTGTTATTCTATTCTCTATGTCAAAAGATAATGGTCGTACCTGGTCTGAACCCAAAAGAATTTCACATTATGCAGGAGATTGTAGAGATGGTGATGAAACTGTAGAAGGAGCAACACCTTATACAGGGTTAAATGGAGAAATATACGTAGCATGGGCAGGCAAGAAAGGCCTGATGTTTACTTATTCAAAAGATGGTGGGCAAAGTTTTTTACAGCCCGAAATGAGAATTGATACCATTTATGGAGGGTGGGACATGAAAGTGGGTGGATTATTTCGTTGCAATAGTTTACCTTTTTTAGTATGTGATAATAACCCGCGAAGTCCACACGCAGGTAATATTTACATTTGTTTTGGAGATGAGAAAGATAATGATAAAAATATATGGTTAGTAAAATCTGAAGATGGGGGGAAAACATGGAGTAATAGAATAAAAATAAATGATGATACAACCAAAAGAGAACAATTTATGCCAATGATGACTATTGATCCGGTAACGGGTTATTTATATGTGGTGTTTTATGACAGAAGAAATCATTCTGATCACAAAACGGATGTATATTTAGCAGTATCTACCGACGGAGGAGAGACATTTAAAAATTATAAAATAAATGAAAAACCGTTTCATCCAAATCCTTTTGTTTTTTTTGGTGATTACATTGCTGTATCGGCATTTAACAACATCATTTGTCCTGTGTGGATGGAATTACATGGTTTTAAATTGTCTATACATACTGTAACAATACTATACCATTGGCTAAAAGATATAAAATAAAAAAGCCCTGAATTTATTCAGGGCTTTTTAATGCATTTCGATTGAATTTATACAGACGCATTTAAATTATCTGTATTAGCTGGTTCTGAATTATCATTAATGATTTCTTTTGTAGTAACTGTTTCATTTGCCAGTTCTTGTTCTTCTTGTTTATTGTATATTTTTCTTATTACAATAAAATTATCTGCAACAATTTCGGTAATTTGTCTTTTATTACCATTTTTATCTACCCAATGTCTTGTTTGTAGTCGGCCTTCTACGTATACTTTCATTCCTTTCTTGAGAATTTTTTGAGCGATTTCTGCTAACGCTCGCCAACATACAATATTATGCCATTCAGTTTGCTCTACTTTTCTTCCCTGGCTATCTTTGAAGTATTCGTGAGTAGCCATTATGAAGGTTGCTTTTGGTACATTGTTATTCATGTACCGGATTTCGGGGTCTCTTCCTACATTTCCGATGAGGATAACTTTGTTTACATTTGCCATAGTGGTATTTTTTAATTTTCAGTTTTGCAAAGTTATATAAAATTTTTTTTATTGTGTTAATGGAGCATTATTTTTTTCCACCTTTATTATTGGCAGGTGATGGGGCAGGTTTATTGTTTCCTTTATCCTGATTATTATTAGTTCCTGGCAAGTTAGCAGGTGGCATAGAATCTAATTTTTTCTTTACGAAGGGTAATATATCGTCAGAGGGTTCAGAATACAATATAAAGCCAGCGCTGGAATCCAAAACGTATTTATAACCATTTTCTTTTGCTACTGTTTCAATGGCTTTTTTGGCTTTTTCAAGAATAGGATTGATAAGCATTTGATATTTTGCCTGATAATCTTGTTGTGCCTGTGCTTTAAAATCTTCTATTCTTTTTTGAAGTGTTTGAAGTTCTTCCTGCTTGGTTTTTTTTACTAAATCGTTCATGGTGGCTTCGTTGGCTAAATAATCATTGTATTTGGTTTGTAATTCTTGTTCCATTGAAATCACAGTTTTTTCCAGGTCTTTTAGGTAATTTTGAGCATACTCTTTTGCGGTTTTGGTTTCTGGCATTCCGCTTACCAATGAATCTAAACTGATATGTGCAATTTTTTGTGCAAAACTGATGGTGTTGATACTTAAGCAGATTCCGGCTGTTACAATGAATTTTTGAAGTGTCATAGTGTTAGGTTTTAAGGGTTAGGTTGATTTATTTTTTTGATTTATTTTTATTGATTCCAAGTTCTTTTATTACTTCTTCACTTAAGTCATACTTGTTATTGGAATAAAGTAAGGTTACTGCTCCGGCTTTGTCAAACACAAAAGCAATTCCTTTTTTTTCTGCTACTGCTTTAATAGCATTGTACACTTTGTCTTGTATGGGTTTAACAAGCTCTTGTCTTTTTTTAAATAGTTCTCCATCTACTCCAAACCTTTGTTTTTGAAGTTCTCTTACTTCTTTTTCTTTGTTGATAATTTCATTTTCTCTCTTTTTTCTGATTTCTTCTGTTAGTAAGAGGGCATCGGCCTGGTATGCTTTGTATAGTTTGTCAATTTCTGCATATTTGGCGTCTATTTCCTTTTGCCAGTCGGCGGCTAATTTGTCTAATGTTTCCTGAGCATTTTTATATTCAGGTATGTTGTTCAAAATGTAATCGGTATCTACGTATCCTGTTTTTTGAGCATGCAACATGCTCACACCTAAAAATGAAGCTATAAGCAGAACAAGTATTTTTTTCATCTGCAAGTATTAGTTTGTGCAGCAAAGCAAAAGAATTTTTTGCTTATATTGAAATAAAATTAATTTTTTAAATAAAATTATGAATATATAAAGAAAAAAAGACAATGCCTATGAAAGATAAAACAGATAACAAAGAAATAGAAAATAATGGGTAATAATACTCGTTTTGTCTGTAAAGGTAAGCGATTCCTTGAACAAAAACGATGATAGCACATATAGTAAGAATGCCGAGTGATTCATTAACAAAAAACCATTGAGAAGAATAGTTTTTTAATTTGAACTTTTGTGGGATTTGAAAAAAAGGGTCTTTGGTGATTACGGCATCTGAATAAACGACGCTCTTGTCTAATGTTTTATTGATTTTTACTCTGAAAAAATAATCATAATATTTGAATTTGATGGTGTATATTTTTATTGACTCAGATTGGTATTTATATACATTGAACTGAATATTTGAATTCAATACATCAGAGAGATTAAAGTCAAAGATATAAGATGAAATAAATTGAAAGTACAATATAAAAATGGCAATATTGACAGTATTCAGGAATTTAAATAAAAATGAGTTTTTAAACTTTAAATGTTCTATTTTTCTTTTCAATAAAATAATTTCACGCTTGATTTGTTTGAGTTCATCATTATCATTATAATCAGACATTATTCAAAATTCTTTTTTTCTTCTATCAGGTACTTATTTCGTATAGTAGAATTTCGGTTGATCATTTCACCTAAAAAACCGGCAATGAACAACATAGTACCTAAAATAGTGCAGCTCAATGCTATATAAAAAGATGGTCTTTGTGTAATTAATCGGGCTGGTAAATGATGATATACCCGGTATAATTTTTCTGCACCTAAATATACACTGGCACTTAAACCAACCAAAAACATCATAGTGCCTATTGAACCAAAAAAATGCATGGGTTTTTTCCCGAATTTTGACATAAACATGATGGTAAGTAAATCTAAAAAGCCATTGATAAATCTTTCCCATCCGAATTTACTTTTCCCATATTTTCGTGGGTAATGTTGCACTACTTTTTCTCCTATTTTATCAAAGCCCGCATATTTTGCCATTACAGGAATAAAGCGGTGCATTTCACCGTATACTTCTATGCTTTTTACTACTCTTTTTTTATAAGCTTTTAGTCCACAGTTAAAATCGTGTAAATGAATACCACTTGAAAATCTTACTGCAGCATTATATATTTTAGATGGTATATTTTTAGTCACTACATTGTCATGTCTAATTTTTTTCCATCCGCTTACTAAGTCATAATTTTGTTCTACTATCATTTTATACAATGCAGGGATTTCTTCCGGGCTGTCTTGTAAATCTGCGTCCATTGTAATAACTACTTCACCTTGTGCATGTTCAAAACCTACCTGTAGTGCCGCGGACTTGCCATAATTCCGCATAAACTTTATGCCTTTAACACGGCTATCCTGACTGATAAGCGACTGAATGATTTCCCATGAATTGTCTTTACTTCCATCGTCAATGAAAATAATTTCAAATGTATAATGGGTATCTAATATTTTTAAAATCCATTGATATAATTCATTTAAGGATTCAGATTCATCTTTTAAAGGAATGACAAGAGATAGTTGCATTTATTTTTTTGACAAAACTAAGTAAATTAAATATGTTGAACAAAAGCATTATCTGAACAATGGAGTATTGATATAAAATAAAAAATGAAACTGTAAAACTATGGTTTGTCAAAAAATACCTATTATTGCCAACCTATGGCAAGAATATTAACAGGTATACAAAGTACTAACATTCCACATCTTGGAAACATATTAGGAGCCATTATTCCGGCAATAGAATTAAGCAATGAGCCGGGTAATGAATCGTTTTATTTTATTGCAGACCTGCATTCATTAACGTCTATTAAGAATGCAGAGTTTATTCAACAAAGCACTTATGCAGTGGCAGCAACATGGTTGGCGTTTGGTTTGGATTATAATAAGCATTATTTTTACAGGCAAAGCAGAGTAACAGAGGTGTGTGAATTGACATGGTATTTGAATTGTTTTACACCTTTTCCCATGCTGGCTAATGCTCATTCATTCAAAGATAAAAGTAGCCGATTGAGTGAAGTCAATGCGGGCTTATTTACATACCCCGTTTTAATGGCATCTGATATTTTACTGTATGATGCAGATATTGTTCCTGTAGGTAAAGATCAGATACAGCATCTTGAAATAACAAGAGATATTGCGTCTATATTTAATAGAATAGTTAATCAGGAAATTTTTGTTTTACCACAAGCGAAAATAAAAGAAGAAGTGATGATAGTGCCTGGCATAGATGGACAAAAGATGAGTAAGTCATACAATAATTTTATCAATATATTTTTGCCAGAAAAAGAATTAAAAAAAGTTGTAATGTCTATAGTTACCGACAGCACGCCACTTGAAATGCCCAAAAATCCTGATACTTGTAATGTTTTTAAATTATACGCCTTGCTTGCTTCTAAAGAAGAAACAGAATCTATGAAAAACAATTATCTAAAAGGCGGTTATGGATACGGACATGCCAAAACTGCACTTTTTGAATTGATTTTAAATAAATATAAAGAGCAAAGAAAAATATATTCTGAACTCATTGAAAAAAAAGAATATTTAGAACAAATACTTCAAAAAGGCGAAGAAAAAGCAAGGAACATTGCTAAAGAAAAAATAAATCAAGTGAGAAAGGTATTAGGGTTTCTCTGAATTTTTAGGCATTATAAAAAGCACTTCAGGTTTTATCCTATCATTTTAAATACTTACCTTTCAGCCAAAATCAAATATAAATGGAAAGATTGACCGGATTAATTGGGCTTGTATTGATTCTTGGTATTGCGTATTTGTTTTCAAATAATAAAAAGAAAATTAATTATCGTTTGGTGATAAGTGGTTTATTCTTACAGGTTATTATAGCAGTGTCTATAATGAAAATACGATGGGTACAAATATTTTTTGAACAACTGGGAAAAGGAATGCAAAAAATAGAACAATTTGCTAAAAGCGGAGTAGATTTTGTATATGGAGGTATTGCTGCGGTATCAGGTAATGAAGTAGTGGATTACAGAGTACCGCATACATTTATTTTTGCTTTTAATGTAACGGCCACCATTATTTTAGTAACTACTCTGGTGGCTATACTTTATCATTTAGGTATTATGCAAAAGATAATATCTGGAATAGCGGTGGTGATGAATAAAATAATGAAAGTAAGCGGAGCAGAAGCGTTGAGTAATGTGGCTAGTGCATTTGTAGGACAGGTAGAGGCACAGGTAATGATACGGCCCTATCTTTCTACTATGACTAAAAGTGAATTATTAGCATCTATGAGTGGTAGTTTGGCTTGTATTGCAGGTGGCATTTTGATTGTGTATGCTAATATGGGAGCGCAGGCCGGAATGAATCTTGCACCCAAATTGATTATGGCCAGTTTGATGGCAGCGCCCGGTGCACTTGTAATTGCAAAAATTGTTTATCCGGAAACAGAAACTCCTGTTACAATGGGTAAAGTCAAATTAGAAATGAAAAGTGAGTATAGTAACTTAATTGATGCCATTACTAATGGTGCAGGTGAT
>JAOABO010000006.1:15504-29781 GCA_026418315.1 Bacteroidia bacterium | reverse complement strand
TATTGTGATAGACGAACTCATCCATGATCTTACCAAAGAATTTAATATGACCACTATTGTAATTACTCACGACATGAACTCTGTTTTAGAAATAGGCGAAACTATTTTGTTTATTCACAAAGGAAAAGCCGAATGGAAAGGCACAAAAGAAACTATATTAAACAGTGGCAACGAAGCATTGGATAGTTTTGTGTTCTCTTCAGAATTTATGAGAACCATGTATAAGCGTTAGTGCAACACAATATCGTAAAAATAAAATTAGTAATTTGAATATTTAAAATGTAACATATAAACCATTATGTTGATTCTATTAAAAAATAAAATATTATTGCTGCTGTTTATTGTTTGTTTTTATTTAATGCAAAAAATTATAATATAAAATTTTATTTTATTAATCACAAATACTCCATTAACTTCCATAATATCACTAAAATTTAAAGTAAAACTTAATACAAAATTATAAACCTCCCGCAATACTTACTTTAGAAAACAGTTTACTTTAAGTAAGTAAAATTTTTCGCTAATTACTCTCTCGTATATGCGTATAAAAATCTTATTTCTTCTTATCAATTTGTCTTTTCAATGCTTCCAATGCACCATCTACAGCGGCTTCAAATGATTTTTCTTGTTTTTTAGCAAATAAATCACCATTTTTAGTATGTAATTTTATCTCAGCAATTTTATTGGCAGTATCCGAAGCATTCTCTAATTTCAGAATCACATCACTATGAATAATTCCTGAATGAAATTTAGTTAGTTTATTTACCCTCTCTTCAATGAATTGAAGTAATTTTTTATCTGCATCAAAGTGTACAGATTGAATTTTAGTAGTCATATTTGTAAATTTAATTGATTAGTGGTCATTTTGGTTTTATTGAGTATCCCCTGAACGAGGATGAGCTTGCTTATATATTTTCTTTAAATGTTCTATATTGTTGTGCGTATAAATTTCTGTGGCCTTTAAATTAGAATGTCCTAATAACTCTTTTACAGCATTAATATCAGCACCATTGTTTAATAAATGTGTAGCAAAAGTATGTCTTAAAATATGTGGATATTTATTTGATTGAGTGGTTATTTTATTTAACTCTTTCTTCACAATATAATATATTTGATACCCTGATAATTTTTTTCCCTTTTCATTAAGCAATACATAATCCTGAAAAAGTTTTTTTTCTTTTAAAATCTGAAGATAGTTCTCCAAAGAATGTTTTAGCACTAAAGAAAAAGGTACCATTCTCTCTTTATTTCTTTTTCCAAGAACTTTAATATTCAAATTATACATATCAATATCGCTCCATTTGAGCTGTGCCAACTCATTCCTTCTGATGCCTGTTTGATATAAAATATCAATAATAAGAGTATTTCTTACAGACGTGAAATTATTTAAATCAACATCTCCATTCAGATACCCATCTAATGAACTTACATCAATAAATTCCGGAATCCTTTTTTTTAACTTTGGTAATATCAAGCCCGTACAAGGATTGTGAGAACATATATTCTCTTTTATTAAATACTTAAAAAAAGAGCGAATGGCAGAAATTTTTCTTCTTATACTTGTAATTTCAAGATGTTGTTTTGTTAATGCTGTAATATAACATCTCATGTCAGATTTTTGAATGCTTTGAACACTAATATTTTCAAAGAATTTGGAAAATTCATTTAAATCATGTTCATAAGCAATAAGAGTATGCTCTGAAAAATTTTTCTGATACTTTAGTGCGTTAATAAAATGATCAATGTTTTGTTTCACACTACAATATTACTGAAAATTAAAATTTCTTGCAAGTTATTTTTTACTAAAAAAACCAAATCACCTGAAATTCATAAGATTAAAAACACAACAAATAATTTTGTAACTTTGTCAGTCAAATTTTAAAGTCAATGGATAAATTCTCTTTTTTGAGCAATGCCGATGTGAATGCAATTGAAGAATTGTACATAAAGTATTTAAAGAACCCATCAGATGTAGATGCCTCCTGGCATGATTTCTTTAAAGGATTTGATTTTGCAAGGGCACAATACAAAGAGCTACCCTCCGAAACCTCTGAAATTCCTGAAAACATCTCCAAAGAATTCAAAGTTATTACTTTAATTAATGCCTACAGAATGCGAGGGCATCTCTTTACTAAAACTAACCCCGTAAGACACAGAAGAGTATATACACCTAACCTTGATATTGAAAATTTTGGTCTTACAAAACAAGATTTAGATACTACTTTTCAGGCAGGTAATGAAATAGGCATAGGTGCTGCCCCTTTGAAAAAAATAATTGAACATTTAGAAGAAACATACTGCAACTCTATAGGAGTAGAGTTTGCATATATGAGAGATTTGGAAGCCGCTAATTGGTTAAGAGAAAGATTAGAAAAATCCAAAAGTACACCCCATTTTAGTAAAGAAGAAAAAAAGGAAATTCTTAAAAAAGTCATTCAAGCCGTACAATTTGAACAATTCTTACACACCAAATTTGTAGGACAAAAAAGATTCTCTTTAGAAGGAAACGAAGGATACATTCCGGCTTTGAATACCATTATACAAACCGGTATAAAAAATGGTGTCAAAGATTTTGTGTTAGGAATGGCACATCGTGGAAGATTAAATGTATTGGCCAATATTATGCAAAAGGGTTATTCCGATATTTTCACAGAATTTGAAGGCCGTCCATCAGAAGACCCATCTTACGATGGAGATGTTAAATACCACATGGGCTTTTCATCCGATATTGTAGATGAAAATAATAATAAAACCCACATTAGTTTAGTACCCAATCCATCTCACCTTGAAACAGTCAATGCTGTTGTAGAAGGAATAGCAAGAGCCAAAATAGATAACTTACATAACAAAGATTTAAGCAAAGTATGCCCTATTCTTATGCACGGAGATGCGGCTATTGCAGGACAAGGTGTAGTTTATGAAGTAGTGCAAATGAGCCAATTAGACGGCTACAAAGTAGGCGGTACTATTCATATTGTCATTAATAATCAAATTGGATTTACTACCAATTACTTAGATGGTCGTTCTTCTATTTATTGTACAGATGTAGCTAAAGTTGTTCTGGCACCTGTGTTTCATGTCAATGCCGATGATGTAGAAGCATTGTGTTTTGTGTCTCAAATTGCCATGGAGTTTCGCCAAAAATTTAAAAGAGATATTTTTATAGATATTCTCGGCTACAGAAAATACGGACACAATGAAGGAGATGAGCCAAGATTCACACAACCTGTATTATACAAAGCCATAGCTACCCATCCCAATGTCAAACAAATTTATATACAAAAATTACAAGAAAGAGGAGAAACTGATTTGGTAGATTTTGCCAAACAATACGAAGAGCAATTCAAAAAAGAATTGGAAGAAAAACTGGCTGAGTCCAAAAAAGCATCTGCTACTAAAATGACTTCTTTTCTGGAAGGACAATGGAAAGGACTTAAATTATCTACCGATAAAGATTTTGAACAATCACCCGATACTACAAAAGTTGATAAAAACACCTTTCTTTCTATCGCTCAAAAAATAAACACCTTACCAAAAAACTTGAAGTTCTTCAATAAAACCGTTAAACTTTTTGAAGAACGTTTGAAAATGATTGAAACAAATAATTACGATTGGGCTATGGGTGAACTCATGGCTTATGCTACTCTGATGAATGAAGGACATAATGTAAGATTCAGTGGACAAGATGTAGAAAGAGGAACGTTTTCGCATCGTCATGCAGTATTAAAAATTGAAGATAGTGAAGAAGAATATACACCACTTAATAACGCCGGACTTAAAGGAGAATTAAGAATATATAATTCATTACTATCTGAATACGCTGTACTCGGATTTGAATACGGTTACGCCTATGCTGCCCCTCATGATTTAGTAATATGGGAAGCACAGTTTGGGGACTTTGCCAATGGGGCACAAATTGTGATAGACCAATACATTTCATCATCCGAATATAAATGGAGAAGAATGAACGGCTTAGTAGTTCTTTTACCCCACGGCTATGAAGGACAAGGTCCTGAACATTCTTCTGCACGAATAGAAAGATACTTGCAACTCTGTGCTAATTTGAATATGCAAGTAGTGAACACTACCACCCCTGCACAGCAATTTCATGTACTGAGAAGACAACTCAAAAGAGATTTCAGAAAACCACTTATTTGTTTCACACCCAAAAAACTATTACGTTATCCGCTTGCTGTAAGTAAATTAGAACATTTTACTGATGATAAATTTCATGAGGTATTAGATGATAATTTTTTCAAAGGAGATAGTAAAAATGTAAAAAGAATTGGTATATGCTCAGGAAAAATATATTACGATTTAATAGAATACAGAGAAAAAAATAATATAGATGATATTGTCTTTTTGCGATTAGAACAATTGTATCCATTCCCAAAAAATCAACTGTTACAATACATTAGTCAATATCCTTCTGCTAAAGACATATATTACATACAGGAAGAGCCCGAAAATGCAGGAGCATGGCAATATGTATTTTATCAATTCAAAGATGATTTAAAACTGAAATACATCGGACGCCCTGCATCTGCCTCTCCAGCCACAGGTTTTTCCAAAAAGCACGAAGAAGAAACCAAGAAACTTCTTGAACAAGTATTTGAAAAATCCATGAAAAAAATTATTCAATAAAAAACAACCAAAAACTATCCTATGTCAGTAATAGAACTTAAAGTACCCAGCCCCGGCGAATCTGTAACCGAAGTAACTATAGCCCGTTGGTTCAAACAAAATGGTGAAGTGGTAGAAAAAGATGAAGTGGTAGCAGAAATTGACTCAGATAAAGCCACGCTAACACTCAATGCAGAAGAAAGCGGAAAAATTGAAATACTGGTTCATGAAGGTGAATCTGTGCCTGTCAATTCTGTAGTAGCAAAAATTGATACCTCTGTAAAACCAAGCACCTTTACAAAAAAAGACACCCATACATCTGAAAAAACAACAGAACACACACCTTCTGTAACCAGTCAAGAATCAGTCATTGTTACGGAAAGAAAAGAAACTATAGCAAGCCCAGCTGCTGCAAAAATGATGGCTGAGCAAAATATAAAAGCAGAGCAAATACAAGGAACTGGCAAGAATGGAAGAATTACCAAACAAGATGTGTTGAAATACATTGCATCAGGATTTCCCAAAGCACAGGATTCGCTTATTACTTCTTTTGGAGGCAATAGAGAAACTTCCCGCCAAAAAATGTCTTCATTGCGCAAAGCCATTTCGAAACGTTTAGTATCTGTAAAAAATCAAACAGCCATGCTCACTACCTTTAATGAGGTAGATATGAGTGCGGTTTATAACCTGCGTAATAAGTACAAAGATAAATTTAAAGAAAAACACGGAGTGAGTTTGGGATTTATGAGTATATTCACCAAAGCGGTTTGCTCTGCATTACAAATATATCCTGCAGTAAATGCCATGATAGACGGTGATGAGATTGTATACCATCATTTTTGTGATATTGGAATAGCTGTGAGTACACCAAAGGGATTAATGGTACCTGTTATTCGTAATGCAGAAACAATGAGCTTAGCTGAAATAGAACTGAAAATTAAGGAACTTGCTGCAAAAGCAAGAGAGGGTAAGCTATCTTTGCAAGAAATGGAGGGAGGAACATTCACCATTACAAATGGTGGTGTGTTTGGGTCGATGCTTTCTACGCCTATCATTAATCCACCACAAAGTGCAATTTTAGGTATGCATAATGTGGTTGAAAGACCGGTGGCTGTCAATGGAAAAGTAGAAATTCGACCGGTGATGTATGTTGCTTTGTCTTATGATCATCGTATCATAGATGGAAGAGAAAGTGTTGGATTCTTATACAAAGTGAAAGAGATGATAGAAAATCCTGTTCGTTTGATATTTAATGGCAAAGAACCCGATGAAATATTGCTGGATTTGTGATGCATTAGTTTTGATATTCAATGAAGTTAATTAGTATTTTTGTAAATTAAAAACCAAGGTATGATAATTTCCGAAACAGAAAATAAACAGAAACAAAAAAATAAAAATTTGTTTTATGGAAATGTAATACTGAATAAATTAAAGGTAACTGAATTATTAGAAACAATATCCCAAACAAACACCATCGTACAGATAAAAGAAGGTATTGATAGAATCTTAGAAATAATTAAAAACCAAAAAAACGACATAATAGGGATATTAAATATTGATGAAAACGGAGGAGATACAGTAAAATACAGTAAAAATATACTAATAGAAAATTTGAATCAGATTAAAGAAGCACAAACAATAGAAAGAGCAAAGTATTATATTGAAAGATTATTGAAAAGCATCAATGAGATTAAAACAAGTAAAATAAACGATTTAAACCTAAATAGATGGAAAGAGTATCATGATATAATCACAGATAGTTTGTGGATATTAGATAAACGAGATAATTCAGGTGCACACAATGCGGGCTATTGGGGAAATTTTATCCCTCAAATACCCAATCAATTTTTAAGAAGATATACCAAACAAGGCGATTGGGTACTAGATCCTTTTTTAGGAAGTGGAACTACTTTAATAGAATGCAAAAGATTAGGTAGAAACGGCATAGGCATAGAGTTACAAGCCAATGTAGTAGAACTAGCAAGTAAAAACATTAATAAGGAGGCAAATAAATTCCAAGTGAAGACAGAGATAATTCATGCTGACAGCACAGAATTAGACTTCAAGAAAGCATTAAAGGCAAAAAACATTTCGTCGGTTCAGTTTATCATTATGCACCCACCTTACTGGGATATCATAAAATTCAGTAAAGAGGAAAAAGATTTATCTAATGCAAAAAGTGTTGAACATTTTCTTCAATTGTTTGGAAAAATAATAGACAATACTTATGAAGTATTAGATAAAAACAGGTATTTAGCCGTAGTAATTGGAGACAAGTACTCGCAAGGAGAGTGGATACCCTTAGGTTTCTATACTATGAACGAAGTACTTAAAAGAGATTATATTCTAAAATCAGTTATAGTCAAAAACTTTGAAGAAACAAAAGGAAAGCTAAATCAAAAAGAATTGTGGAGATATAGAGCGTTAGTCGGCGGCTTTTATGTCTTTAAACATGAATATATTTTTTTGTTCAAAAAAGGTAAAAAATGACCACTCACGTTTTTATAGTGGATAGTACCACATTTCAATATCACCTTGAGTATTTATTTGCCGGTACAGGGTCAAAGGATAATGTTATTGATTTTAATAACAATACTTCTACTCAACTAAATCATACTACTGAAAATAATTTGGTAAGCATGATAGCAGATTCTCAAAGAATTAGAAAAGACGATTTAATTGTTTTTTACCTACAACAAGACGCAAAATACGAAATATATGAAGGAAAATTTTATGGTATATTCAAAGCAAAAGAAGATGGTTCTTTTTTAGATCAAAATGATAATCAACAATTTCTAAAAAGTAAACTAAAAAAATCATTGACTTTTAGAACATTAATAGAACCATTAGAAGTATATGCCGAAGGCGTAACAGAATGGGAAGCATTAGATGAAATCAAAAATATTTCATCCCCTAACCAAATGCTTTGGAGTTTAATATATCGTAAATTAAAAGGCAACAGAGGAAACACCATGATTACAATTTATGAATCAGAAAGATTAATTCATCTTATTAGAACTAAAAATAAAAATGTGCCTTTAAAAAACGATAAAGGATTTAGTTTTGATATGAAGACACAAAAAATAACTACAATTTCAGAAAAACAACAATACAAGGGCAGAAAAGAAACTATCAATATATACCCACGTTTGGTAGAAAAATACAGAAGCAATAAAGCATTTGAACCGCACTTACAGACCTATATCATTCAATGCATAGGAAGAGGTACAAATAACAGTTTAGATGAATCTGTTTTATTGAAAGATTATTCGATTGAATGGATTGGAAATGAAGTATCTTGTGGTGTTGGTATGCAAAGAATTGACATTATGCTATCTTTAATTAAAAAAAATTTTATTAGTGATAAAAGAATTATTTTGCCAATAGAATTAAAAGCAGTAGAGGCAAGCAGTGATGTTACAATTCAAATACAAAGGTATATTGACTGGCTAGAACAATATTATATTCCTAATAGGATAAGCGATATTCAACCCTGTATAATTTCAAAAAAAATAGAGAAGAAAAATGATTCTAAATTTAAAGATTTGATTCAAATCTTTGAAAAGTTTAATCGAAAAAATACCAAATATCTACCTTTAAAATACATTGAATACGAATTAAATAAAAACAACCACCTGATTTTCCAAAAAATAGATTATTGATTAGAAAAGAAAACTCGATAAATTTTATGCTTAATTTATGTTCGGACAATATTATACTAACTATTGCTCCATGCGGCAGTAGCTCAGTTGGCAGAGCATCAGTTTCCCAAACTGAAGGTCGCGGGTTCGAATCCCGTTTGCCGCTCTCGTCAACATTCTTAATAACCAGAAAATGCTTCACATAAACCTTAAAACCATACAAATATGAAAATAACAAAAATTGCAGTCATAGGTAGCGGCACCATGGGTAATGGTATTGCACATGTATTTGCACAATATGGCTATGATGTAAATTTAATAGACATCAGTGAAAACGCTTTACAAAAAGCTTTACAAACTATTAGCAAAAACATGGATAGGCAAATTTCCAAAAACATTTTGACAGAAGAAGAAAAGCAAAAAGCATTGAGCAGAATAAAAACTTTTACCAAAACAGAAGATGCAGTGAAAGACAGAGATTTGATTGTAGAAGCAGCAACCGAGAATCCACAAATTAAACTCCAAATATTTCAAACATTAGATGCCAATGCTCCTGAACATGCTATTTTAGCAAGCAATACATCTTCTATTTCCATTACTAAAATAGCGGCTGTAACCAAGCGTCCTGAAAAAGTAATAGGTATGCATTTTATGAACCCTGTTCCTGTGATGAAGTTAGTAGAAATCATTAATGGATTTAAAACTTCTGAAGAAGTTAATCAAATAATTACCGATGTAGCCAGGTCGCTTCAAAAAGTTCCTGTAACGGTCAATGATTTTCCGGGCTTTGTATCCAACAAAGTGTTGATGCCGCTTATCAACGAAGCCATTTATACTTTATATGAAGGTATTGCAGGGGTAGAAGAAATTGATACTATTATGAAATTAGGCATGGCCCATCCAATGGGACCTTTGCAACTAGCTGATTTTATTGGATTAGATGTATGTCTGTATATTATGCGAGTATTGCATGAAGGATATGGAAACCCCAAATATGCACCTTGTCCTTTGCTTGTAAAAATGGTAGATTCAGGGAATCTGGGAGTAAAGAGCGGTATGGGTTTTTATGATTATTCTAATAAAGATAGTAAAGAGCTGGTAGTAGCACCACAATTCAGCAAAAGAAAAAAATCGCTTGTTTAAGTTGAAATGAAAATTGTTCAACCGCCTTTATTACAAAAAGGGGACTTCATTGGAATTGCTGCTACAGCAAGAAAAGTAAGTTCGGAAGATTTATCTTTTGCTCTTGATATAATTGAAAAAAGGGGATACAGAGTTATTCTTGCCAGTAATATTTATTCCGAATATTATCAGTTTGCTGGTACAGATGAAGAAAGAAAACGTGGATTACAAGAATTATTGGATAATCCGGAGGTCAAAGCCATTTTTGTTGCAAGAGGCGGATATGGCACCGTTAGAATCATTGATTATCTGAACTTTGAAAAGCTGAAAGAATACCCCAAATGGATTTGTGGTTTTAGTGACATTACTGCTTTACACGCTCATGTTTTCAATTTAGGTATCCAATCTGTACATTCTACCATGCCTGTATTGTTTTCAAAATCGGAGATAGCAGTTCAATCATTATTTGATTTATTAGAAGGTCATTCAGTGAATTATACATTTCAATCTCACTGCTTAAACAAGCTGGGTTGTTCAGAAGGATATTTGGTAGGCGGAAATTTATCGGTTTTGTATTCATTGAGTGGCAGTTCTTCACAAATGGACTTGAAAAATAAAATACTGTTTATAGAAGATGTAGATGAATATTTATATCACATTGACAGAATGCTCATGCAGATGAAAAGAGCGGGTTTTTTGAAAAATTTAAAGGGATTAGTAGTAGGAGGTTTTACAGATATGAAAGATAATACTGTGCCTTTTGGAAAAACTGCAGAAGAAATTATTTATGATGCAGTAAAGGAATATGATTATCCGGTTTGCTTTAATTTTCCGGCAGGACACATTACAGACAACTTAGCTTTTATACATGGTAAAAAAATCAATCTCATAGTAAATAAAAATGAAGTAAAAGTATTTTACACTGAAAATAGTTAATTCAATCTTTACTTACCTGCTACAGAATTCTTTACATCTACTACTTCAAGTGTGAAAATAAGTGTAGAATAGGGCGGTATAGGCCCGGCTTGTTGTTTGCCATAAGCAATAGATGAGGGTAAAATAATTTTTGCTTTACTTCCTTTTTGCATCATCTGCAGTGCTTCGTCCCAGCCGGGTATCACTTCTCCAACGCCTACTGTAATCTCAATGGGCTCTTTGCCTTCTGAAGAGTCAAATACTGTTCCATCGGTAAGTTCTCCGCGGTAATGTACTTTTACAATGGTATTGGAAGTAATTTTTTCTCCTTTGCCTTTTTTTAGTTCTATGAAATACAAGCCGCTGTTGGTGGGCTTTACAGTAATTTTATTATTCTTAATATACTCATCTAATTTTTGCAATTCTTCTTCTTTTAATTTAGCTAATTCTTCTTCCTGCTTTCTTTGATTTTCTTCTAATTCTTTTTTGGTTTTTATGTCTACCAGTTTAATATACACATTGAGATATTCGCCAGGTCTTATAAATTTTGGTAGTTCATTCATTTTGTTGGTTTTCAAAAAAAATGAATCTGCACTGATAATAAAAGAAGCGCTATCGCCTTTGTGCATCATTAAAATTCCGTCTTCTATACTGCCTTTGAACGTAGGACTTTGAAGTAAAAATTTGGCAATACCACTGCCATCTCGGCTTACATCTTTACTATTGACAATGGTTGAGTCAGTGCTTTGTTTTTTGATAATATACTGAATAGCAATGCCATCTCCGACTTGTGGTGTAATGGTTGTATCATTTTTCACAAAGAACTTGTAATACAAACCTCTTTCTGACTCTTCGTAATTTTTGAATTTACTTTGTTTGCACGATGTAATAATGAGTGTGAAGCTGGTAATAATAAGTAGATGTTTTTTCATTTTATTGTATTTGTAATAGTTTAATTTCGTAAAGCAGTGGAGTGTATGGAGGAATAGTTTTATTAAAACTCCCACGCATTCCAAATGCCAGCCGCGAAGGTAAAATAATTTTTGCAGATTGTCCGACATTTAGTTTTTTAATAACATAATTTAACCCTTCTATAAGTTGTAAGGTATCGTTGTATCGGATACCCAAACTATCGCAGTGGTCTATCATTCTGCCATCTAAAAAATACCCAGAATACGCTACAGTGGCCTCCTTAATATGCTCTCTGTTTTTGAAAGGAGGAATGGGCAAGGGCTCAAGCCAAATAATTTGATTACTATCTTGTTGATATAGAGGATTGTTTTTTTTAAGAAAGTGATTGATTATTTGTTCTTCATTTTTCTGAAATGAGTATAAAAAAGAGTTGTCTGTATGAAGGTTAATTTGCTTTTTTATTTTTAGAAAACACTTGATATTTTTATCGTTTTTCAAAAAACTGGGGCAATGGTTAGTATTAAAAACATCCTTTAATACCACTTCTTTAGGTGCTATAATCATAAAGCTGTCATTTTCAGATGCAAAATAAAAAGGATAATAAAAAGGGTGTGATAAAGTATCTAATAATTGCAGAAAAAATTTATCGGCTCCTTCATGGTTTGAATTCCAAAAAGCAGAATCCTTATCTGTAAGAAATTCTGCACTGACCCAAAGCCATGTGTTTTTTTGAAAGCTTTTAGTAGTGTCTTCAAATGCCAGTAATTGCCATTGTACATTTTGATAGGAATGAGCATGTGGATGCTTTTGAGTAGACGATTGACAGGATACAAGTAAAACAACAAAAAAGAAGTAATACCAGTACATTTATCAGATATTCAAAAAATGCCAAAATTCGTCCAATCTTTTTTTCAGATCAATTTCGCTTTCTGAAGATTGGTAAACAATTTTTACCTGATAATTGTATCTATAAAAGGTTTGAAGTATTCTGCTTACATCTTCTACATTTACTTTTATGGTAATTTCCAGCCATTCATTATTCAGAGATTCTACATACATGCTTAATATTTTTGCATCGTTGCCTTCAATGATATTGGCTATTTGTACTGCTGAATAATCTTTGAAGGGAATAGTTAGTACTATAATTCCGCCTGTACTTTGTAAAGAGGTGATGCGGGATAAATTCTGAATAATACCCTTTGCACTAATACTGCCTATGTATTCGTCTTTTTCGTTCAAAACGGGCATTACAGTGATATTGTGTTTAGCCATCAGGCGAAATAGTTCATATATATGCTGATGAATGTACACAAAGGGTTTTTCAATGTGTATTTTGGATTCAGAAATTTTTTCATCTGATTGATTGTAATCTAAAATATCCGATTCTGAAATAATACCAATATACTTTTTTTTATCGGTAATGGGCAAATCAGATACTTTAAATTGAGCCATCCATTCCAGTGCTTTTTTCAATGTGTCGTTGGGGTGCAAAGGAGGTATATCATTAGAAATAAATTCACTGACTATCATGTGTTATTTTGGGAGCAAATTAAAGGAATTTATTTGAATTAAATTGGAATTGTGGAATATCTCAAAAGAATGCTATAAAACAGATTATTCTTCAAAATACACTCTTAAAACAGCGCTGTCTCTTAAATAATCAATTCTTTCAATTTCTACTTTTTTTATGTTATACCCTGTCTTTTGTTTCAAATCATCTATCAGTTCATTCCTTTTATCAGGGCTTAATAAAGCGGTGTTATCATAAATAATAACTTTGGTATTTTCAGGTTTAATCACTATTCCCGCTTCTAAAACATAAGTGGCTATGAGTATAATTATATTGTAAAATAGTATTTCTTCCCAACTACCTTTTGCAATAGCAGATAATAAGCCAATAGCAATCACCATAAATAAATAGGTAAGATTTTTAATTGAAATATCTTCGGAGCGGTAACGCATTATTCCAAATATAGCAAATAATCCAAATGCGGCACCCAGCGACAAATCTACTTTATTAAGCAGGTAAGTAATTAGGAAAATAATGAGATTAAATACTGTGAATGGCAAAAAGAACGCCTTATTTTTGTATCTTGGATAGTAAATAAACCGAATAAGAATAAAAAGCATTAAAACATCAATCAGTAATCGTATTAAAAATTTGGTTGTAATTTTATTAAACCATGGATTGTTGTTTTTAATAATTTCATCTTTATTGTCGCTAATAATATTTTGTGCTGCTTGTGTTATGTCCATCAAAGTATCTTGTATGGGCTGTAGGGTATCTTGGATGTTATGCAAAATAGAAATAAACAGATTCATAATGAATTGATTTTTTCAAATAGTTTAAGTTTGGGCAAAAAATTATTTTTCTTCAGGTTAGGATTAGTGAATGCCATACCAGTACAATATTTACTTAATCCCCCTTCCCGAATTTTATGTTGCCTGATAAGATTTAAGAAAGGTGTACGTTCGGTATATGATGAACGTTTTACCTCTGCAATTACAACATTTTCAAGATTATAGCAACTTTTAAAGTTATCAACCTGTAATTGTGTATCAATAGTTACTCTTTCATTCAGATGAGTATTTACCAATGTAATTCTGTAATACTGAATCTTTAAAGAGGGTAATAATTGATGGTGAGAGTAGGTAGTTTGATGTATTAAAAATTCAGATAATTCTTCTGGTAAGTAGGGAACAATATCTATGTATTTTTTTCTTTTTTTGAATGTTTTTTCTTTGTTGTTTTTAAATTTTATTTCAAGGAAAGTAAGTCCGTTGGAATTAATGTATTTACGAAATCTGATTTTATGCCTGTTCAAACGATTATATAAATGCTTGTAATACATTTGAAAGTCAGGAGTATCAAAGTACATAGAATCATATAAGTGCTGCCGAACATTATTGATTTCAAGTATTTTATAATTAGCAGAAGCATCTAGTAAAATTTCAGGAAGTTGTTTTATATTGAAAACATATTTGGTATCTACACGATTCATTAAAGACACCGATTCTATTTCTTCAAGTGAAATGGGTTGAAAAGAAGAAAGTATGTTAGTAA
>JAOABO010000006.1:0-15408 GCA_026418315.1 Bacteroidia bacterium | reverse complement strand
TCTTTTAGTTATCAGCAATTACAAACTCTCCTGCATCTAAAGTTTGTTTGTTTTTTGAAATAGTTACTGTTTTTTTAATGGCAATTTTAGGGGCTTTAGGATTGGCGGGAGGTCCCTTAAATGCAACTGTATCAGTGGAATATACATATATTGTATAACTTCCTTTTCTAAGATATTTGAATTCAAAGTCACCTTCATAATCGGTTCTTATTCTATCGCCGTAACTTGTTTCGCTACCATAAATAATATACACATCTACATCTGCACCCGGGTATTTTTTGCTAAAGGTATTAGTAGATGCATCGTAAAAATACATGGTTACTTTTCCTTTAATAGAGGCATTTCCACCAGGACCCGGTGGTTTTTTACATGAAAATAGTATAATTAAAAAAGCAATAAGATAAATATATTTCATTGATTATTTTTTAATAAATCGTGTAATGAAAGTGTTTCCGTTAGAATTGGTAATATCAATAAAATAAATTCCTGCGGGAAGGTAAGAAACATCTATTTTTTCTAAAGCGTATGTTGCAAAATGAGTCAGTAGTTTTTCTCCTGTGATATTGGTAACTGTAATGGTATGTGCATCAGAAGAATGAAAAAACTGTACAAATATTTCATTTTGTGTGGGGTTAGGAAATATTTTGGCTTGAACAAACTGGGAATCATAAGAATGAATGTTAGTTAAACTTCCATTGCTGAAAATTCTTTGAGCATAAATATCCCAATTGGTTGTAAGTTCATTTCTTTTGTCTTTCCAAACTACAATTGTTCCGCCATTGTAGTCGTAAATATTTTTTGCATCTGTTTGATTATTGCTTGCATTGCATACAACAGTGTTCCATAAAACATTTCCATTTGGATCAACTTTTGCTGCATAGATATTCCAATCTCCTGCACTGGAATCCTGCCAAACCACATAGGCATTCGTGTTATCGGTTGCTAAATTAGGATTGATTTGGTCATACATAGCATTGGAAATAATAATGCCATTATTCGTCCATGCAACATTTCCAGAAATACCAATCTTTTGCATATAGATATCATAATGAAGGGTATTTCTGAAATCTTTCCATACAATAAATGCGGAATTACCTGTGCTTTTTACATCTATAGCACTCTGATTATCAATGGATATACATATAGCTTTACCGTTTGTTGTCCATTGCGAAACTCCGTTATTATCAACATATTGAGCATATACATCATAACCTCCGCCAGTTCTGTTATCTTGCCATACGGTAATAAATCCTGTACCAAATGGTTCAATTTTCGGATTACTTTGTGTACCTGCAGTGCTGCATACCCAGTTTCCATTTCCGGAAGGATTCCATAACCTGTTTCCACTGTTATCTAATTTTTGACAATAAATATCATAATTAGCCCCGTTTCTTTTATCTTGCCATACAACGTATATTCCCCCGCTACTCGCCAATTCCAATCGGGGATTTTTTTGGTCATATCCTGCATTGCAAACTATTGCACCATTGCTACCCCATTGTTGAATGCCGCTGCTATTGAGTTTTTGAGCATATATATCCCAATTACCAGATGATGAATCTTGATAAACAACATATACTTCACCAGTGTTGGTGATAGCTACTTTACCATCATTTTGAGAAAACGCTTTAGTAACAACGGCTACACCATTGTTTGTCCATAAAATATTCCCGCTGGTATCAATCATTTGAGCATAAATATCGGTATTACCATTTCTACTATCGTTCCAGATGATAATCACTTTACCATTAGCATAATCAATATTAGGATTAGATTGATGGCCTGCAGAATTACAAATTACTTTTCCATCACTTGTCCATTTGATGTTCCCGTTTTTATCAATTCTTTGAGCATAAATATCTGCGTTATTTTGAGTGGGGTCATTTCTGTAATCCTCCCAAACGATGATAGCGCCTCCATTTCCGTCTTCTATAATTTTAGCATTTTGTTGATTATAAATTTGTGTGCAAATAGGATTGTTCACTGAACTGTTGTTGCTCCATTGGCTATGCAGATAAAAAAATTTGGTTTGTAATACAACACACATATTTATCAAAAATAACTTATTTCTCATTTTTTTATGCGAAGTTAATAAAATTTTAATTTATTGTAAAGTTTATGTCAAATCCAAAAATAAAATGATTGGTATTAGGTGTTTTTCTTTTGTGAAAAGAAGATTGTAAAACAAAGTATAATTTAGTATTCACTACTTCATTAATATCCTTTTCAAAACCAGTATACAAACGATTTCGTCTTAATTCCACTGGATATTCTGATAGTGTGTACATCCATTCGTTG
This sequence comes from Bacteroidia bacterium, assembly GCA_026418315.1. GTDB lineage: Bacteria > Bacteroidota > Bacteroidia > B-17B0 > Aurantibacillaceae > BPGX01. The sequence continues at coordinate 13,110 of JAOABO010000006.1, read as the reverse complement.
TGTAAAAAAATATTGGAAGTTGATGATAAATGGTAAGACACCCCTACTCTTTCTCTGAAGTCGGTTCGGAAATAAGGTTTGCTTCCGTCATCAATATCCACTATGTAACTATTAGTATGCTGAAAAATAATTCGGTTGTAAAGGGTAAAATACTTATTGATAAATTTTTTAAAGTCGGTACGAATATAGTATTGATGAAAATTTCTGAAATAATTCTCTCGTGTTCGGGTAGGATTAAATGCGTAATGAAGAGATATTTTTATTAAACTATTTATTTTGTATTCATACCCTATATCCGTGTACCACGAATTCGTTTCTGTAAAGTTTTCATATTGACGAATTCGCCCCATTAATTTTATTTGTTGATTTTGATTGACTTTATAGTTGAACCCTATTGATACCCATGCTCCTGCATCGTTTATCCTGTTTTGTGCAAACCCTGATAAACCTACAAAAAGAATGAACATATATAGCAGGTGCCCTTTCATTTTATATTTCTTAAACTTTGTCGCAGTTTAGAGTAAGTTAATTGTATTTCAAAAGCATTCATGCCCTTGGTGGTATATTGATAAACAGACAAAAATGCATCATAACACAAACCTATTTCAAAGTAAGAAAACTTTAAGCGCACATTGGGTACAAGAAAGCCAGTATGCCTGAAAATAAATCCAAAAGATAATACAGAATAATTCATCAAGCCCGTAATATGAGATTGTTGTTTAAATCGGGTTCTCAACAAACATCCTCCCTGAATAAATTGAAATTTTCCTTGTTGCTGATATTGCATAAATATATTAATCCCTAATTTATTACTTTCAAAATCGTTCAGGTATTGAGTACAAAAAGTCCATCTGTTTTTATAATTCTCTTCAGTAAAAGGAGTGTATTGCAAGAGGGGCTGTGTAAGATGAAATAAAGCAATATCTAAAGTAAACAACTGATAAAACCAGGTATCATAAGCAATTTCATTAGATTGAAATTCATACCTTCCTCCCACGCCCACATCTAATGAAGACGTAGTAGGAAAATTGGTGTTTTCATTAGGATTAATAGATGAATTATATTTTTTTCCATCATATTGATTGACCCATTGTATTCCTGATAAATCAAAAGATTTTTGAATGTAGGATAATGAAAGGCCGCCCGATAAAGAATGTTTTTTTGCCAACTGAACTATGCCGCTTGCAGAAAAAGAAACCTGTGTTGTTTTAAATTTTGACCATCCGGCTACATCGGTAGAAACGAAACCACCCAAACCCATTTTGTTTTTATTTTTTCTTTTATCATATACTGGTGCATCAAAAGAAGCATAAGTAGTTACAAAACCCTTTCCCATTCCGGCCCATTGCTGACGATGCATGGCAATTCCTCTGTAAAATCCATTGTACATACCTGTTGCAGCAGGATTAAAATACAACATCAAATTATCTGATTGAGAAAAATAAACATCCTGAGAAAAAAGAACTGAACTACTCAGAAATAAAAAAAATAGTGTGAGATACCGCATCAACCAGCCGAATGAAAAATGCATGAACTATCTGATTACTGTTATATTACCCGTTTTCTTAATGGATTCTCCTTTTACATTTTTACCAGTTAATATGTACGCGTATATCCCCGATGGAACAACATCACCCTGATATTTTCCATCCCAGGTATCATTCATATTATTAGATTCAAAAACTTTTTCACCCCATCGGTTATATATTACTACCTGAAAGTCGTTGATAGGTCCATATATTCTGAAGAAGTCGTTATGATTATCTCCATTCGGGCTAAAGCCGGTAGGCACAAAAATATCAGGACATTCTCCATCAACAATAACAGTGAGTGTTTTGGTATCTGAACAACGAAAGTTAGGATCAGTAGCTGTGGTGATGGTGTATGTAGTGGTTTGTTCTATAGTAATGCTTGGATTAGAACAAGTGTAACAACTTAAACCTGCAGATGGCGTCCATGAGTAATTTACTCCGCCTTTCAGTTCTACCTGCACAGATGCAGGAATACACAAAGAAGGGTTGGTTACAGGTGTGATTAATGCCGGTCGGGGATAAACCTTAATATTGTAAACGGTGGTTCCATTAGTACAATTGCCTTGAACTGTTACAGAAACAGAAGTGTTGGCCGTAGGAGAAACAATAGTAATGGGACAAGTATAACAACTCAAAGATGCGGGTGTCTGCCATTGAATAGTAGAACCACTACCCCCGCTGATTTGTAATTGTATATCTTCTCCTTGGCAAATATATGGTGAAGATGCTGTAACAGAAGGTGTTTGTGTGCCAGAAACAAATCTGGCAACAATACTATCTGTAGTAGTAAGATTAACTGTAACAGAGTCATTAATAATTCCAGGAGAAGGTGTGTGATTTTGAAACTCCCATTTATCAAAACAATATCCGCTGTTGGGTATGGCTTTGAAAATCATATTAAGATTACCAGGATAATTGGCAGACCATACAAAGTTATTTACCATCAGAGAATTGACTTGTACTATTCCTGCGTTTGGAGGAAAAACGTTCACTTTGATTTTAAAAGGACCTGTTGTGTTATAGCATGATGAAAAACCATTTAGTACAGAATCACACCGCTGCAAAATAAAATTCCTAAGTGCCTGATAATTACTATACCATGCGGAATAGGAGCCACCCCATTTATTACAATGCTGAGTCATTTCAGGAGCAATCAAGTTGATCATACTATCTAATACCGTTACCATTCTTTGACAACTCAATCCACCATTTAATAAATCAAAATATCGCATGATATAATATTGTTTGAAATTTGGGTTCTGTAATAAGGCGTTTAAAATAGGAACATGTCCCTGACCACCTGGATCTGGAAGAGATTGTGGATCACAAGGATCGGCATTAGCACCTAAATTGGGAATACCGGTATAATTAATATAATGATGAAATGTAGCATCCATGTCCCAGAGTGTATATTTCCATTTTTTTTGCTTTGAATTTGTATTTATTCCTCTCCACCACATTGTATTCCAATTCAACCAGTCGCTGTTAACAGAAAGAGAATTCAGTATTACATAATCAGCCAAACTTTTCACATCGTATAAACTATCTACATAATTGAAATTAGATGGAATAGCCATATTATTGGATAAAATAAAATTTTTCAGATTATTCCAATCATTGGTTGCAGCAGCACCTCCGTATTCTGCCCAGGTACCACCCCAGGTTTTAAGAACATATAGTGAATCTTCTATATCTGCATCATAATAATACTCTGTGAAGTCAATATCATCTACTTTTTCTCTAATCTCGTAGACACCCCAATATTGACCATTTAAGTACATTACACCTGGAGACCACGTTCTTTCGTCCAGATGAAGCTTAGCTTTTTGAGATAAGGTATGAATAAATGCATCGCGTATGTGAGCACCATCTAATAGCGAAGGATCGCCCCACGCATAAGGATTTCCGGCAGCAGGACATTCAAAAGGATAATTATCACTTGCACCTGCTTTCAGAATAATTCTTTGAAACTCCTTACGAGATTTATTTGGAAATAATTTGGCCCTTAAGGCATAATTATATCCGTATTGGTCTCTGGAAACAAAATCGATTCCTCTCTGTGGATAAGACCATGAATCGTTACCGTGTTTATTACTTGTTCCATAACTTTCCGTTTTGAATACATGATTTACATCAAAATATTCTAACCCCGTTTCTGGCTCAAGAGATGAATTACCATTGAGCAAACTCTGAACTTGATCTCCAAATACAGAAACAACTGCTACACTGTGAGAAACATTGATAAAATAAGTATTACTTTCTACAAATGATGGCAATTCAGTAGGGTTGCTGCTAAATGCTCTGGCTCTTAACACAGTGGTAGAAGAGATAAGAATGGGAGAAGAATAAACTGAACTTGCCGTTGTGGGCGTTGAACCATCTAAGGTATAATGTACAGTATAACTCGTTGGAATACTTATAGAAACGCTAATAGGGGATGAATAGAATCCAGGCGTAAAGCTCATTACAGGTCTTGGACAATATGTTTTTGGAGTAGATGTGTTATTGGAAGCATTGGGCGTAGGAGTATCAAAAACATTCCAGGTCAATGCTCCATCGGTAGTTCTGCCATAAGAATGATTTTTTTGAGTTCTTCTTAATACAATACTATCTACGATATTCAAAGAAGGATCTCTCAGAATAATGGCCTCGGGTTTGGTTTGTGTAAGTTTAAAATTAGTGTGAAGGTTAGCACCACTATTGATGTTTCTGCCAGATGCCCATATTCTTAAAAAGCCATTGGCGGGAATAGTAACTCCTGCACCAAACTTCCATTTGGTGGGTTTATTTATCATGTCTGACAAGTAAAACCCGGATAGAGAAACGGGAGAACTTGTGGGATTATACAATTCAATCCAATCTTCAGGATTTCCAAAATTATCATTCAAATTAAAGTTTGCACATGAGTATTCATTGATTTTTACTTGAGAAAAACTAAACTGGTAAAAAAATAAAATAAAAATAAGTACAAATGTATTTTTCATTGTAATGAATCTTCTCATAAAGTTCACACAAAAATAAAGAAAAAATAATAAATTACATGATACAGGTTAATCGTTTTTATGAAAGGAATATTTTCAGGATAATTGGCAGGTTTATTTCATCAATTCTGCATAACCAAATCCTGTTGCACCGTTATTATTCCCATTGTAAAACATATAAGTTTTATTTTTAACTGTAATGACTGCGGGGTAGCATATCATTTCACTGTCCCAACCACTCTCTGATACATCTATACCCACTTCATCATCTTTTCTTACCCAATGAGTACCATCTGTTGACTCGGCATAACCAATACGGTAAGTTGTATTTCTTCTTCTTAATGAATACCACATTTTGAATGTGCCATTTTCAAAGATACACCATGGTCTTCCAAAACCAAATTCATCATTATTTAATGGATAAATGACAGGATGAGAATGTATTTGAAATTCTTTGAATTCTTTTGTTTGAGCATATTTGATGTGATAATTAGGCATCCATTTATCTTTGAATACTTCATTGTTCATATATTCCCATCTGTATGCTGACACATACCATAAATGAAATATAGTTTGTTGTTTGATGATAGTAATGGCAGAGCGAATAAATGGCTCTTCATCTGTTCTGTCTAATATAGGTGTTTTTTTTCTATATACAACACGGTTAAGTTCATTGTTCAAAACAGCATAAGAACAAAACAACATGTAAGAAGCACGGGACTGAAGTCGTTGGTATCCAATGTAAAAAAGATAGGGCTGCTCATTAATAAAAATCAATTGCGATGGATTAACGCCATGTTCATCAAATAATCCTAATTCTCCTTCGGCAAGTAGTGGCTCTTTATGTAAATACAAAACTTCTGATGGGTTATCTGCATTCACATCTAAATAAGTAATTTTACAAATGTTGTCTTCTGCTGATGTTCCAAAAAAAATGCGAATGATGTTTTTTTCTTCTATGTAATAAGGTGTTGGTAAAATTCCATATTTTTTCATCCAAGGTGTTTGGCCTTGTGGTTCCAATATTCTTCCTTTTTTAATCCATTTCATAGTAACGATTTTATTCTTTCAATTCAACAGCCAATATCTGTATTTTTCTTTCTGCTGCCGCATAGGGGCTATACACAGAGTTACGTTTGTCTTTCAAATTATCACTCACTTTACTGGTGGGTAATTCTCCAATGTCTAAATCTTCCAAAATAATTTTACCCAATGCAGTATCATTTTCATTTTTAATATATTTCATTAGCCAGCCATTTTTATATTGATAAAAATAATTGCGTAAAGAAGAAATTCTTCTTTTGGCTAAATTGATGTTGTATTCTGTGCTGGCTAATGGACTACAATATCCTTTCATTATAATTTTTACAGTGGCTTTGTTTTTCATTAATTCTTCCAAATAACCCGCAAATTTTTCTAATTGATTAAATCCATATTCCACACTATCTTCAAAAAAACGTTCTACCAGTTGAATGGCTTTTTCTTTTCCTTCTCCTTTCAAACCGGCAGAGTATTCTTTGATGTACTCGTCTTTCATGTTAAGATACAATTCGCAGGTTTTTTGATAATTTTTATCGGTGCTTGTTTTTTTTGTTTTAGGGTCAGGTTCATCGTTATGGAAATAAAGCGTAAGGGGCACCAATAGTTTAAGTTTGTTGAAAGTTTGCAAAATAGTGTCTTTTTGAGTAAGTATCTTTTTTATTGTATCGGGCTGAGAGGTGGTAATACCTGTGTATAAATAATACAAATCGTTACAGCAATTGGGAAATTCTTCAAAATACGATTCGGGGCGGTTAGAAGAAAAAAATGCCAATTGTTTGTTGACAGACAAAGTAAAATACAAGTCGTTGTAAGAACTATTGATGGGACGACCTAAGTTTTCGGGCTTTAAAAAAGAGATGTTGGAATAAGAAGAAACCCAGATATCGAAGCCACCATAGCCCGTAGGATGATTGGAAGCAAAGTATAATTCGTTATTTTGATTATCGAAAAATGGCGTTATTTCATCGTATTCACTGTTAATGGATATATTAACCGGTTTTTCAAAATTCAAAGCATCATCAAAAGCAGCATACCATATATCCATTCCGCCTTTTCCATTAGGGCGATTGGAAGAGAAAAACAAATAGTTTTTTCCGTTTAATTTAATAGCATAAGGGTGGGTAGTTGTATAATGCGGATGGTTGATTTCATAACTTAATGGTGCAGCAGATGTCCAATGATAATTGATGTATTTGGTATAGTATATTTTACATTCATACTCCGTAGCATTTACAGGTGTACATTTGGTAAAAAATACGATATTTTTGTATGGACAATAATTGCTGATATTAGTCATAACTTCATTGATAAAAGCAGGTAATGGTTTGGCTTTATCAAATGTGTCGTTATGAAATGTTGAAGAAAAGAGTTGTGCATAAGTTTTATTGTTATCCTGTGTTTTAATGAGTTTGGTATATATCAGCGCCGTGTCTGTCATCAACGGGGCATATTCGCTGAGCGGAGAATTGATGTTGGTATCGGGATGAAAAATTTTTTTGTCAGAAAATTTTCCTTGTTGAGTTAAAGCATTCTCGCAGCCGATAATATGTAGCTTAGCTTCTTGTACCAATGGTTTGTATTGCGGATATTTTTTTTCGCTTTTGTATTTTTTGGAAAATTTTTCAAAGTAACGAATGGCATTTTTATAATCTCCCTTGTTTTTAGAAAGTAAGCCCACGTAGAATAGAACATCGGGATATTGGTCAGCACCATTATCTAAAAGTTTTTTATACCAGTAAAGAGATAAATTGGTTTGATAGTTGAAACGAGCAGCCGTGGCTAATTGATATTGATAGTCGGTATTCAAAGAATCTTGCATCAATAATAAGTGATAGTAATAAGTTGCATTTTCATAATCTTTGTTTTCCATAGAACTCACCGCTGCTTTGTAAAGTTGTTTTTTGGATTGAGCCAGTACTGTAAAGGAGCCAATAAAAAACCATGCTATTAAAAGCCGCTTTATGAAATGAATGTAAAAACAACGTGTCATAAAAGAAGTCCGCATTAAATAAGCAATTTAAGTGATGATGCCGTAATAAGAGGCATATTGAATTGTTTTGAAAATGGAAGTAAAAATATACATCATAAGAAGAAATTTACATAAAAACAGGACAAGGTTTCTTTTTAGATAAATAATTTTTTTTCTTTTTTAAGATGTGAATAATATACATTTCAAAACCACCGCGACTATTGGTAGCCGCTACAAACTTAGAGGTATTGATATCATAACTCATTCCAATAAAAGTAGTTTGATAATCCAATCCTATTCGCAAAACTACAGCATCCCGTGCACGCCAATACACACCTGCTCTGCCATAAATATCTTCTAAATGATTGATAAGGTAAGCCAGTTGTGTGCCGGGTAAAATTTCTTTGTATTTCCCTTGAAAATTCAAAAGCAATTCAGGAAGTATAAACAGTTTTTGACCCAAAGGATATTGCAACATCAGATAGTTACTTACTTTTTTATCAATGCGGCTGGAAGTATTAGCATAATAAGTAACAACAGGATTGTTCAAATGAAAAAAGGATAGTGCATATTGAATAAAAACTTTTTGATTGATCAGATATTTTAAAGCAAGCCCTGCCTGCATGTCAAAATAATGTAAAGAGGTCCGGTAAAAGTTTTCGTTGGTGGGAGCAGAGGTATTGTATTGTAGTCCATCAAACTGACTATCAAAGCTCATACGGTTGTAATTGAAAGCCGTATTGGAATAGCCCACGCCAAAAGCAGTATTCAGTAGAAGCGTAGAATCTCTATTCAATTTTTGCAAATAAGCGGCATTCAGAAATATTTGATTTTGCGAATAAATGGCATCGCCTGCCCGGTCATTATTAAAAACTAAGCCCAAAGATAGGGTTTTATTGACTTTGGGTACCTGATATTTTCCTTCTGCCGATAGAGAAATAGTGGTATAAGGGACTGGTACGGCCTGCCATTGACTGCGAAAAATAGCATTCAAACGATAATCTCCATCATACATCCCACACAGTGCAGGAGATAAATTCAAAGGAGAGCCGTTGTATTGAGAAAAATGAATATCTTGAGATGGTAAAGTGAAAACAATAAAAAACAAGAAAACTATAAGTATTAATTCTTTCATAAATAAATGGCAAGATACAAAGATACAAGATATTTTTTATTTATTAATATACTTGCTTATTTACTTCATAGGTGTAAAATTTCCTACCTTTGCGGCTTAAATGAAAAAAATTATCCATTATTTTTTATCCTTTGTTGTGCTTTTATCCTGTAGACAAAAGGGTTCTCATCTAAAAAATGAACAAGATAGTTTATTTGTTGTTGTACATACTCAAATGGAACTACTGAAACAATTACCAAAATTTCAAAAAGATAATTTTTTTTTGAAAGATACGCTGAGCTCTCAAGATAGTTTATTATATCAAAACCTTGTTTTCAATTATCAGAAATCATTACAAACAATGGATAGCGTTCAGTTTCTTCTTAAAAGTATTCAGGCAGAGTGTGATACTTTGAACAAGTACAGAGCGTTCACCGATACCTCTTTGATTCAAAGATTAAAGTACATAACCCATATCAATCAAAATTATTTGCAGGAGTTTTACAAGGCATACTCTATTGCAGAACAAAATAAAGCCGTGCTTCAGATATTTTCCCGCTATGAAAAAAAGTAAACTTTTGTTCAACCATTTTCCCAAAAAACAATTAAAAATTTCTTCTGTCTTTTTAAAAAGATGGATATTCGATGTGCTTTCAAAAGAAGGGTATTCACTATCCTGTATTGTATATAATTTTACTGACGATGAGCATCTTTTACAAATCAATCGTCAATTTTTGAACCATCATGATTATACTGATATTATCACTTTTGATTATTCATCCAACAGAGCCATTGAAGGAGAAATTTTTATTAGCACAGAAAGAGTAATAGACAATGCAAGAAACAACGCGGTGAGTGTAGAAGAAGAATTCTTAAGAGTAATCATCCATGGCATATTGCACTTATGCGGATATCGTGATAAAACAAAAAAAGAACAATCTATTATCAGACAAAAAGAAAATGAATACATTCAATATTTCTTTAATCATATAAACCCTAAATCTATGAAAAAAAAGAAATCAGATTCAAAAAAAACGTTTTCATATCGTCCGGAATCTTTAATGATGTCTTATGGATATCAACCCGAATTATCAGTGGGTGCTATTAAGTGTCCTATTTACCAGACATCTACGTTTGTCTTTCAAACTGCAGAAGAAGGTAAAGCATTTTTTGAACTGGCCTATGGGCAAAGAGAAAAAAAACCAAAAGAAGAAGTAGGATTGATATACAGCCGTTTAAATAATCCGGATATAGAAATTTTGGAAGACCGCCTGACGCTTTGGGATGAAGCAGAAGCAGCAGCTGTATTTGAAAGTGGAATGGCAGCTATCAGTACGGTGTTTTTTGAACTCTTACAGCCGGGCGATGTATTTTTATACAGTGCCCCTTTGTATGGCGGAACAGAGCACTTTATCAATCATGTATTAAACAAATTTAATATACGGGGGTTTCAGTTTAATCATCATCATAAAGAAAAAGATATTATTCAAATTATTCAACAACAGAATTTAAAGGATAAACTTAAACTGATTTATATTGAAACACCTTCTAATCCTTCCAATACATTGATAGATATTGAAATGTGCAGAAAGATTGCTGATTATTTTTCCACTAAAAATAATAAGATAGTGGTAGCAGTAGATAACACATATTTAGGTCCCTTGTGGCAACATCCTGTAAAACATGGAGCTGACCTGGTTGTTTATTCTGCTACCAAGTACATTGGCGGACATAGCGACTTAATAGCAGGTGCCTGCGTAGGAAGAAGTGATTTAATCAAAAGAATAAAAACTTTACGTTCATTTTTAGGCAATATGGCGGGTCCATGGACAGGATGGCTTTTATTAAGAAGTTTAGAAACCTTAAAGGTAAGAATGGAGCAACAAGCCCAAAACGCAATAAAAATTGCTCAGTATTTAAATACCCATCCTAAAATAGAAAAAGTGTTATACTTAGGCTTATTAGATAAAAAAGACCCTCAATATAAAATTTATAAAAAACAATCCCATTCTCCGGGGGCTATGTTGAGCTTTTATATTAAAGGAAATGAAAAAGCAGCATTTAAATTTTTGAATAATTTGAAATTAATACATTTGGCAGTTAGTTTAGGAAGCACAGAATCTTTAGCAGAACATCCTGCCACTATGACTCATGCAAGCGTGCCTTATGAAGAAAAAATATTGTATGGTATTACAGATAATATGATTCGCTTATCTGTTGGCATTGAAAATGTAGATGATTTAATAGAAGATATTAAGGAAGCATTAGAAAAAATTTAAACAATGAATGAAAAGCCCGATATAAGACATTTGAATTTTGACCAACTACAAAATTGGGTCTTAGAAAATCAATTGCCAAAATTCAGGGCACAACAAATATACGATTGGCTGTGGCTGAAAAATGTGGCATCATTTGATGCAATGACTAATCTACCAAAAACTTTAAGACAACAACTGGCAGAACATTTTGAAATAAAAAAAATTCAAACTCAAATTATTCAAATCAGTAAAGATAAAACTATCAAATGTGCCATGAAGTTGTTTGATAACAATGTGGTAGAAAGCGTGTTGATTCCTACCCAAACCCGTGCTACTGCATGTGTGTCTTCACAAGTAGGATGTAGTTTGGATTGTAAATTTTGTGCAACAGCACAGTTAGAAAGAAAAAGAAATCTGGACTATCAGGAAATTTATCAGCAAGTATATTTTATCAAAGAATTAGCAAAAGAAAAATACCATCTTAATCTTACCAATATAGTGTATATGGGCATGGGCGAACCTCTTTTAAATTACAACAATGTAATGAAAAGTATTGAAATGATTACTTCTTCTGACGGGCTGGGTATGAGCCCACAAAGAATCACGGTTTCTACTTCGGGCATAGCTAAGATGATAGTAAAAATGGCTGATGAGCAGGTAAAGTTTAATCTGGCATTATCATTACACTCTGCTATTGAAGAAAAAAGGCAACAAATAATGAGTATCAGTAAAAGTAATACCCTGGATATGCTTTCAAATGCGTTGAATTACTTTTATGAAAAAACCGGTATCAGACCAACCTTGGAATACATTATGCTCTATGAATTCAATGATAGTATAAAAGATGCAGAAGCACTCGTACAGTTTTGCAAAAAAGTAAAATCAAAAGTGAATCTGATTGAATACAATCCTATAGATCATTCGCCATTTCAAAGAACTACCAAAGAACGATTACAAAATTTTACAGATTATCTCCAAAAGAAAAATATTATTGTTACCGTAAGAAGGAGTCGTGGGCAAGACATTGATGCAGCGTGCGGGCAATTGGTTAATAAAAATCTTCTTTTTGCTAATTAAATTTTATACTCCATCCATATTTCCTTAAATTTCGCCCGCTTTGTCAGAAATCATTCAACATATCCGACAACCTATTGAAGCACATTTGCTGCAGTTTGAAAAAAAATTTGAACAAGCCGTATACAGCGATGTGTACTTGCTTAATAAAATTACCAAATATGTTATCAAAAGAAAGGGCAAGCAAATACGACCTTTATTAGTTTTTTTGTCTGCTAAAATGTTTGGCGAAGTCAATGATGCCACGCATCACGCAGCAGCACTTATTGAATTATTACACACAGCAACATTATTGCATGATGATGTGGTAGATAATAGTCAAGAAAGAAGAGGTTTTTTTAGTGTATATGCGCTTTGGAAAAGCAAAGCAACAGTATTAGTCGGAGATTTTTTATTAGCCAAAGGTTTGTTGCTGTCTGTTCAAAACAAAAGTTATCACATACTTGAAATTGTATCAGAAGCAGTTAAAGAAATGAGTGAGGGAGAACTATTACAATTAGACAAATCCAGAAAACTTGATATTACAGAAGAGGTATATTTTGATATTATTACAAAAAAAACGGCTTCTTTAATAGCGGCCTGTTGTGCAACCGGTTCGGCTTCTGTTCTTAAAGAAGAAGAAAGCATATTGAAAATGAAACAATTAGGTTACTTAATCGGTATAGCATTTCAGATAAAAGATGATTTACTGGATTATACCTATTCTGAAACTACCGGAAAACCATCAGGTATAGATATACAAGAACAAAAAATGACCTTGCCTGTAATCTATGCTTTACAACAAGCATCTTCTTCAGATAAAAAAAGAATGATCAATATATTTAAAAACTATAATGAAGATGCCGATCAAATAAAATGGATGATCAACAAAGTTATAGAATTAGGAGGCATACAATACACGCAAAATAAAATGAAAGAATATCATCGTCAAGCAAAAGAAATGCTTTACACCTTTCCTGAAAATGAAGCAAGAAAAAGTATGGAATTATTAATAGATTATACTATTGAAAGAGTGAAATAAATGATATTGATAGAAAACATATACATAGAAGAAAGTATATTTACGACTACTTTTTGTTGTAATTTATTGAAATGCAAGCGTGCATGCTGTGTGGAAGGTGAAAGTGGAGCACCATTGGAT
>JAOABO010000069.1 GCA_026418315.1 Bacteroidia bacterium | reverse complement strand
GTCTTGAAAAATATCTTATACTATTCAATAAAGATAACCTGGCTAATGCTGTACAATTTGATGATGCTACATTCAAAAAATTTCTTGATAAATATGGTAATTATCAGCACTCGGATCTAATATTTAAAATACAAGTAGGTGCCTATGAAAATCCACAAAATTTTGGCAAAGCTTATAAAAAACAATTCGAAAAATTAGATAAATTAGAAGACATAAAATTAGATGACAACCTTACAAGGTTCAATTTGTTTAGTGGTATTCCAACATATAATCAGGCACTCATAAAAAGAGACGAAGCAAAAAAATTAGATCCCAGAGATGCTTTTGTAACTATTTACTTCAAAGGAGTTAGAATGTTAATCAGCAAAGAAATATTAAAAGCATTAAGTAATTAAAAGCATCCCGTATGAAAAAACAATGCTTCTTGTCATTAGCAGTTTTAATCTGCTACGCTCAATCAGTTTATCCTCAACAAAAAAAATTTAAACAACAAAAAACATCAGAATTTAATGATTCTGTAAAAATTGTAACCAAACGTTTAGGCCTTAATGTCAATACCAAATTTGACGAATATGCACCCGTAGTAACTGCCGATGGTTTGCAAATGTTCTTTACATCTAAAAGACCTTTTTCCGAAGCAGAAATAAAAAAGAACAAAGCGTCCAAAGAAAAAATATATACATCAGTAAGAAAATCAGATAAAGAAGAATGGAATCCCGCTACACCATTACAGGAAGTTATAAATCACAAAAATAGAAACGTTTCAGACATTGCTGTTACCAACGATGGACAAAAACTACTTATTTACTTTGATGACGACGGAAATGGAGAAATATATGAAAGTGAATTAATCGGTAATAATTGGACTGAGCCAGAATCACTTGGGTTCCCTATTAATACAGAGTATCACGAGTCATCAGCATCTTATGCACCAGACGGAAAGACATTATACTTTGTCTCCGATCGTAAAAATGGCATAGGCGGTAGAGATATATGGATGAGCACAAGAATGCCCGATGGAAAATGGACAACACCTATCAATTTAGGCGAACCCATTAATACACCCGACGATGAAGAAGGAGTATTTATTCATCCCGACGGAAAAACTATGTTTTTCTCCTCAAAAGGACATAAAGGCAAGGGCGGCTATGATGTTTTTGTATCCGTGTTTGATGAAGGATATTGGTCAGACCCGGTCAATCTTGGAGAACCTGTGAATGGACCCGGTGATGATATTTTTCTCGTTCTGACTGCCAATGGTAAAAAAGGATATTTCAGTTCTTCTGCTGAGAGCGGAAAAGACAAAGATATTTATGAATTGGAATTTATACCCAATTTTCAATTAAAAAACAAAGGACCCAAATTAGCCCTGGTAAAAGGAATAGTGATAGATGCAGATACCAAACAACCAATTGGAGCTAACTTACAAATTACAGATAATCAAAAAAATGAAATAGTGGGAAACTATAAATCCAATGAAGCAACAGGAAATTTTCTTATTTCTTTACCATCAGGTAAAAATTACGGACTTAATGTCAATGCTGAGGGATATATGTTTCACTCAGAAAATTTTAACTTGCCCGACTCTGCCCAATTCAAAGAGTATTATATAAAAATAGAACTGAAAAAATTAAAAGAAGGAACAAAAGTAGTTTTAAAAAACATCTTTTTTGATTATGATAAAGCAACACTCAGGTCAGAATCCTTTCCTGAATTAGATAGAGTAGTTGAATTATTGAAACAAAACAATAATATCAAAGTTGAAATATCAGGACATACAGATAGTAAAGGATCCGATGAATACAATTTAAAGTTATCTCAGTCAAGAGCAAAATCGGTTGTTGAATATATTATTTCAAAAGGCATTGAAGCAAAAAGATTAATAGCCAAAGGATATGGTGAAACACAACCCATAGACACCAATGACACCGAAGAAGGAAGACAAAACAATAGAAGAGTAGAATTCAAAGTACTCTCTGTAAATTAAGCCCTAAAAAACATGTAATTATTCCAATCTTTTACTGAACAACTTTTTGAAAGTAAGCAAAACTGCCGGTAATACAATTAAATCTACGCTATACGCAATCAATAAAGTAAAAGCTGTAAGCACTCCCAATGCTTTGGTACCTCCAAAATCAGAAATAATAAACATTCCAAACCCAAAAAATAAAACCAATCCATTATAAATCATACTCATACCAATTTCACGAATAGTGAGGCGAATGGCCTCTTCGTATGTCTTATGTTGCTGCTTTATAGCATTTCGGAAGCGAGTTAAAAAATATAAATTCCCATCTGTTGCTATTCCAAAAGAAATACTAAACACCAGTAATGTACTGGGCTTTAAAGCTATTCCAAAATAACCCATTACACCAGAAGTAATTAATAAAGATAAGCATGGAATAATGGCTATCAATAACATATAGGGGTTTCTGAATAAAAGCAACAATAAAAATGCAATAATGATAATAGCTGTGATAATGCTTTCTATCAGGTTTTTCACTAAAAAATCATTGCCACTAAGAAACATTATGCTATTTCCTGTTATATTAATTTCTACCCTCTCCTCCTTTGGCAACCATTGTTGTTTGTCTTCATCGTAGTTAAAAACACTATCCAATCTTGGATAAATATTATTTAATAAATCTTTAATTTTTACCGACCCAATGTCTTTCATCTGAGCACTGATTCTTGTTACCTGAT
This sequence comes from Bacteroidia bacterium, assembly GCA_026418315.1. Lineage (GTDB taxonomy): Bacteria > Bacteroidota > Bacteroidia > B-17B0 > Aurantibacillaceae > BPGX01. Next base: position 6,727 of record JAOABO010000069.1, on the reverse strand, counting down.
AAGTAGAATCAATAAAATTATTTAATAATCCTTTTTGTGCAGAGTTATTTTTGTTTGCAGAATCATTTTTTAGAGCATCAGCCATTTTTTTCAAATCTGAAATTGAAGGCATAGCATATTTTCCTTTATATGCCTGATTAAGAAATTTAATGGCGTCTGCAATTGAAACAGACCTGCTCAGTTCCTTATATTCTTTTAATACTTTTTGTGCCCGATGAATACGATACATTACTCTACCGTTATTGGTCAAAACACCTTTGTTTTTCCTGGTGTCTATAACTATTTCAAAAGGCAAAACACCCCCCATTTTTTCTTCAAAATATCTTAAGTCCTGCATCATTTTTTCTCTTTGCGGCACATCATCTACAACATAACCCAAAGTTTTAATTTTCGTAAACCCATAAAAACCAATGATAGCAACAACAAAAACAGATATAAAAATAAATTTTCTATGATGCGATGTCCATAATGCAATACTATTCAAACTTTTCTTTAACCATCTTTTTTCCAAATGCATTAAATGTTTTTCTTTTGGGGCTGGTAACCAACTGAAAACAGATGGAATAAGGATTAAAGAATATACATACACCAACATCACACTAATAGCAGCAATAATTCCAAACTCATAAAGTATTTGATTATCAATCAATGATAATACTGCAAACCCGATACTGGTTGTAACATTAGCAAAAAACAAGGAACTACCTGAACTACGAATAGCCAATTCCAAAGCTTTTTCTACTGAATATCCCGCCTTCAATTCATGGTGGTATTTGTTAATGATTAAAATACAATTAGGAACGCCAATAATGATGAGTAAAGCCGGCAACAAACCCGATAAAATAGACAACTGATAACCCATTAATACCATTATTCCAAGAGCAGATACTACGCCGAAAACAATTACCAAAGCAGAAAAGAGTATAACAACCGGCGAACGAAAAAATAACCAAAGTAGAATAGATACCACTAATAACCCTAATATAAAAAAACGACTTGTTTCAGATGAGATTTTTCTCATCATGGTAGTACGAATAAAGGGCATTCCTGATAAATGCAATGAAACACCCGTATTTTTTTGAAAAGTTTCAGCATGATGGACTATAGAATCCGTAATATTTAAACGAAGCTTAGAGTTCAGCTCTTTTTCATTAAAAGTAATGGCCATTATAACGATGTCTTTTGATTGATTAAAAATAATTTCATCATAAAATTTCAATTGCAATGCCTGATGAAGGTAATTTGAAACATTCAATGAATCTAATTTATCAGGCAATGGAAATTGTGAAAACGTGAATGCACCTGTTGAATCATTAAAATGAACTTGAACTAATCTATCAATACTCACTACTGATTGTATGCCTTTAATATTTTTTATTCTATTTCCCAAATGATGCCATTCATAAAAAATCTTTGAAGTAAAGAGCCGGTGAAATTCTGTACCAATAACTAAAATAGTTCCGTCTTGCTTAAAATATTCTTTAAATTTATTATACTGAATACTGACGGGATCATTGTCAGGTAATAATTTTACATACTGAAACGCCACTTCTATTTTAAATGCATAAAACGCCAATATAGATGTCAATAAAGCAACCAGTCCTGCTAACAATATTTTTTTCTGAAGTATAAACCTGGCTAATGTTTTCATGAAAAAGCAATGTCCAATTTTTGCACAATTGTAAGAATTTTTTCAATGCTTATACCAGTTGCAAAACAAAAATGTATTATTTATCTTTGCCTTTATGATCAATAAAATCATATTCTGGTTTGAACAAAATGCATTTGGCGTGTGCGAATCCATTGGAAAGCGACTTGGTATTCAACCTGTTAAAATCAGAAAATATTTCATATATCTTTCATTTTTTACCTTTGGTAGCCCTGTTATTATTTATTTTGTTTTATACTTTTTAAAAGAAAATAAAAAATGGATAATTCCCCACAAAAGGTACAGAAGAAGCATTATAGACATGGACCTGGATGAATAACGAAATTTGAACTATGCAAATATTTTTTTGAAAACTTAACCACACAAAACATCAATAAAATGCAGAAAAACTATTTCATTTTTCTCATACTTTCAATTTACTCTCAACTTACTTTGAATGCACAAGTATTATCAGGACGCTCTTACAAAGATTATTTTTTAGAAGCCAATCAATTGATGCTTGAAAATAATTATGCTCTGGCACTTCAGAATTATTTGCATGCTTATGAATTGGAACCTTACAATGCTAATATCAACTATCTACTCGGCAAAGCATATTTGTACTCCGCTACTGAAAAAAATAAAGCAGAAGAGTATTTGGCAAAATCCATTACTAAAATTAAAAAAAATTACATACCCGACGATCCCTCTGAAAAATCTGCACCCGTTCTTGCATTATATTATTACGCACAAGCACTACACATTAACTACAAATTTGATGAAGCATTGCAGTATTATGACAGATTCATACAGGCACTTGGTAATTCTTCAAAACATTGGGAAAAAGAAGTTACATTCAAAAAAAATCAATCTAACTATGCTAAAACATTAGTTGCCCATCCACTGAATATCAAAATTACCAATATGGGCGATAGCATCAATAGTGAATATCCTGAATATGGTGCTGTTCTATCTGCCGATGAACAAATGCTCATTTTTACTACTCGCCGTCCTGGCGGAGTATGCGGAGAAAGAACCATAGATGGCGGATTTTATGAAGACATTGTGGTGTCCTTCAAAGTAGATGATAAAACATGGTCAAAGCCACAACCTATCAGTGAATATGTGAATACCTGCGGCCACGAAGCATCCATCAACCTTAGCCCCGATGGACAAATATTAATTCTTTACAAAGATGAACAAGGTGGAAATATCTACTACACACAATGGGATGGAAAAACATGGTCAGCACCACAATCTTTTGGTTCTGATGTAAACACACCCTATTGGGAAACCCACGCATCATTATCTCCAGATGGTAATACGCTTTATTTTGTATCAGACCGACCAGGTGGAATAGGTGGCAGAGATATTTACAGAGTAGTTAGATTACCGAATGGAAAATGGAGTAAAGCCGTCAATATTGGCTATCCTATTAACACACCTTATGATGAAGATGGTGTATTTATGCACCCCGATGGCAAAACTTTATTTTTCTCTTCCAACGGACATACCAGCATGGGTGGATTTGATATTTTCTATTCCATCAGAGATGAAGAAGGAAAATTCAGTGAACCAATTAATTTGGGCTATCCAATTAATACGACTGATGATGATTTATTTTACATCACCTCAGCCGATGGAAAGCGGGCCTATTATTCATCTGTTCAGGAAAATGGTAAAGGAGACAAAGATATTTATATGATTACCATACCTGAAAGTTCAGAAAAACCGGTAGTTATCTATAAAGGGAAAATATTGGCAGCATTTGGAGAATCTTTACCGGATGATATTACCATTATACTAACAGACAAAGAAACTGGTGAAACAGTAGGTATGTATCGTCCTCAAAAAAACGGAAGTTTTGTATTTACACTTCGTCCGGGAGCAAGCTATAAAGTATCTTATCAATCAAACGGAGAAGAATTTTTCAGTGATGAAATTTATGCCGACAAATCAGAATCCTATCAGGAAATACAAAAAGAACTACAGTTAGAACCCGTAAGAGTTTTAGGAAAAATCACTGTAAAAGAAAAATCCGTGATACTGAACGTTTCATGCTTTAATAATGTAAAAGAAAAAAAACCTGTTAAAGACGCTTTACTGCATATTGCAGAAGATAGAAAGAACAAAAATTATGGAGTTTACAAAACAGATGAGAATGGTTCTATAAACAACATCATGTTATCAAGTGCCAAAACATACTCTCTTATATTGGAATACAATCATCAAATAATAGATGAAAAAATAATACAAACATCACAAACCCAATTAGGTGAAGGATTGACAGAAATTTTCTTCTTAAATAAAGAAGGAGTAAGTTCAGGTAAAAAATATCTTTCAGTTTCTGTATTGAATTCGAAAAATAAAAAACCATTGAATGATGCAACAGTCATTATCAAATCCGATGATGGAAACCAATTAGAACAAGTTACTGATGCTAAAGGAAACATAGATAAAATAGAACTTTTATCAGGATTAAACTATACCATTATTCCATATAAAAGTGGATATTATGGAGAACCTCTGATAATTAATCCCTCAGAATTATCTGATGGATTAAGCATAAAAAAATTATACATCAATATACAAGGAAAAGCCAAAGAAGATAACAGCCGTTATGAAGTTTATTTTAAATACAAAGAATATGCAATAGATACCAATGATGTAAAATGGAAAAATTTCATTACCAATGTTATCAAAAAATCGCAAGATGGTATTGTAAAAATATTTATTACTGCCAGTGCTTCAAAAGTTCCTGCTTCTATGACCAACATTGTACTTTCAAAAATGAGGGGAGAATTTTTAAGAGATCAGATATATAAATATGTTCATACACATGGTGGAAATAAACATAACATTCAATTTAAAATAAATGCAATTGTTTCGGGACCAGAATATACAAAAAAGAACCCATCAAACGTGTATGAAAAATATCAATATGTAAAAGCAATTACAGAATAAAGTTATTAAGAACAACTGACTTTTAACCCGTCAAACGATAAAAACACATTGTCAGGCAATTCCTTTGATACTTCCTCATGTTTTCCAAGTTGATGTGAAATATGCGTAAGGAATGCTCTTTGAGGTTTTATTTCAGAAATGATTTCTAATGCTTCTTGTAAGGTAAAATGTGAAACGTGTTTTTCTTTTCTTAATGCATTGATAATGAGAATATCTATGTTTTTTATTTTTTCTTTTTCTTTATCGCTTATGTAATTAGCATCAGTAATGTATGCAATTTTATGATTAAAAATAAATCCTAAAACAGGTAATTGATAATGCAGTAATTCTATCGGTTGTATATGTATATCTCCCACACAAAAAAATTGATTATTAATTTCAAATATATCTATTTCAGGGACACCAGGATATTTTTCTTCCTGAAAAATATAATAAAACTCTCTTTGGATAGATGTAATTACTCTTTTACTCGCATACACTGGTATTTTCTTTTTCATAATAAAATTAAATGCCCTTATATCATCCAATCCTGCAATATGATCTTTATGTTCGTGGGTAAATAATACCGCATCTAACTTTTTTACATTTTCTCTTAACATCTGTTGCCTGAAATCCGGACCTGTGTCCACAACAATAGTGGTATTTTCAGTTTTTACAAGAACAGAACTTCTTAATCTTTTATCCCGTAAATCAGAAGACACACACACTGAGCAGTTGCATCCTATTAAGGGCACCCCCTGAGATGTTCCTGTTCCTAAAAAAATCAACTCTACCATTTACTTGATTTGTGCCAAAAGTATTATTGAATATTTAAAAAGACAAATAATAAAAATAAACACATCATTCAAAATACATTTTCATTATTTTTAATTTGTTTTTCTTGACAAAATACACAAATGCGTCTGCCACCGGAGAAAGTTGTCTGTTTTTCAAACTAATCATTCTCCAGTGTGTTACAATTGGTAATCCCTTTTGGCGAACAATCTTTAAAACACCGTTTTCCAATTCTTTTTTTATACTCATAAATGGTAAAATAGAAATGCCCATTCCTGCTATTACCGCCTGCTTGACAGCTTCATTAGAAGTCAGTTCTATTTTTCTTTTAGTATCCAATGGAATTTTATGGGTCAAAAAATACCGCTCCATCATTTTTCGCGTAGCCGACCCTCTCTCCCGAAAAATATATGGAAGTTGTTTTGGTTGAGATTCTGATTTACAGACCATATACAACTCATTTTCTATCAATATCTCTTCATTGACTGCAAAAGAATCCGGTAGTATAGATACAACTGCTAACTCTACTTCTTTGTTTCTCAAAGATTGTATAGCATTGCTTCTGTTGGTAAAATCAAGCGTAAGATCAATATCGGGGTGTTCTTTCATAAATTCAGACACAAAATAAGGTATTACATACATCCCTGTAGAAGCCGATGCTATCTTCAACTTACCCACTACAGGATGTTTTACCTGTCTTGATTTATATTGCAATTGCTGTGTCTTTTCAAGTATTTCGCTTACACTATCAAATACTTCTCTGCCAAAATCTGTAACAACAATTTTTCTTCCTTTTAATTCAAATAAAGGATATTCAAATTGTTCCTGAAACTTTTTCAGTTGAATAGAAATAGCGGGCTGTGTCATAAATAACTCTTCCGATGCCTTGGAAATACTACCACACTCTACTACTTTTTTGAAAATTTCAAATTGATGCAAGGTATAATTCATAAATTTTATTTATAATTATTATTGCAAATATAAATAATTTTTAGGTATTCATTTACCTATTTTTGCCGCAAAATTACAGTAAATGATTCATGCATATATACAATCTATTGTCTTCTTTCCTCTATTATCTTTAATAGTTGCAGGAATATCTGATTATCTTTCTTTGAAAAACATCGTCCGTCTTGCTAAATTAATTATGTTTTTTGCTATTGTTGTAGCTATTGTAGGATTAGCTGGTGTTATTGGCAAGCATGCTTCTTCTATTTTATTATCCATTGGCATTTTCCAATGCTTATTAGATTCCGTTAGTATCACTTTTTTTATTATGGTATCTATTATTGGGTGGGTAGTAATAGATTTCAGTAAAAATTACCTGTGGGGTGATCCTTT
>JAOABO010000068.1 GCA_026418315.1 Bacteroidia bacterium | reverse complement strand
ATTCTAACCAGCTGAACTACCAGACCATTTCTAATAATCGGGTGCAAATATACATAAGTTTTATTTAAACTTCCAAATATTTTTTTAAATTTATTCCATCAAATTTTTTAGTTATTAAATTCAAATTAATAGTAAATTTTCTATGCCAGTTAAACACCAATGCAATAAGTACAATTTTTTAATTATTTATAGCACTCAGGATAATTTGTTCTTTAAAAATTTTCTCGTAATATTTTTTACATTTGATTGTCAGAAGATAAAATCATTACCTTTGCCTTTTAAATTTGCAACAATGCAAAAACATCTTTTTAAGTTTTCACTCATAGCTTTACTGACCATTATCCCCTTATTTTATTTTTTTTACGATGATAATAACTTATTTGAAATCACTAAAAATCTTGAAATATTTAACAGCGTCTATAAAAATATTCATGAATCTTACATTGAAAAACCCAAATCGGGTGAACTTATAAAAACAGCCATTGATGCTATGCTTAACTCATTAGACCCCTATACCAATTATATAAGCGAAGATGATATTGAAGAATACAGATTTCAAACTACTGGTGTTTATGCAGGGATTGGAGGAGCATTAGACAAAATCAATGATAAAATATTTATCACCGAAGTATATGAAGATTCCCCTGCTTTACAAAGTGGACTCGTTCCAGGTTCTGAAATAATATCTGTAAATGGAAAAGACATTTCCAAATTATCCATCAATGAAATCTCGAATCTTATAAAAGGCGAAGCAGGGACCTCTGTACAAATCAAATTTATACCTTTCAGAAGCAATACGCCTATAGAGAAAAACATAGTAAGAAAAGAAATTAAAACCAACAACAATGTTTTCTATACCATTATCAAAAACAACATCGGTTACATTAGACTCAGATCATTTACTGAAAAATGTGCTGAAGAAGTAAAAAAATCAGTTATAGAACTAAAAAAACAAAATGTTCAAGGAATACTATTAGATGTCAGAGATAATCCGGGCGGATTATTAATGGAAGCTATACAATTGGTTAATATTTTTATTCCTAAAGATGTAGAAGTTGTATACACCAAAGGCAGAACTTCTAATTGGTACAAATCATACAAAACTATGGAAAATCCAATAGATGTGAATATCCCACTAGTCGTTTTGATTAATGAAAACTCAGCTTCTGCTTCTGAAATCGTAGCTGGAGCATTACAGGATTTAGACCGGGCCGTTGTTATAGGTAGCCGTTCATACGGAAAGGGACTGGTACAAAATACTATAGACCTGCCTTACAACACAAAACTAAAAATTACCATTGCAAAATATTACACCCCAAGTGGACGATGTATTCAGGCGTTGGACTATACCCAAAAAGATAAATCAGGAAGAGTATTGAGTGTACCTGATTCCCTTATCACTGCATTCAAAACCAAAAATGGAAGAATTGTATATGACGGAGCAGGCATTACACCAGATATTAAAACAGTACCTGAAAATTTATCAGCCATTTTAATAGATTTAAACCAACAAAATTTCTTTTTTCTGTATGCTTACCAATATGCTCTTCAAAATAAACAAATACCCTCACCAAAAGAATTTTCTCTCACAGAAAAAGATATTCAGGAGTTCTTCAAATTATTAAAAGAAAAAAAATACGTCTATCATTCCGACCAGGAAAGCATACTTAAACAATTCAAAACCAGTGCTGAAAACGACAGCATCTATAATGAAATAAAAAAAGAATACGAAGAACTACTCAACGGCCTTAGTCAAATACAAGAAAAACTACTTCAAAAAAATATACGCATCATCAAAGAATTTCTTGAAATCAATATTATAAATTTTTATTACTTTTCCAAAGGCAAAGAAGAATACATCATCAATAAAGACAACGAAATTGAGCAAAGTACCTTACTATTATCTGATAAAAACAAAATAAAAGAAATTCTCACAAAAACAGAACCTCCCAAAAAACCCTTTAACTCTGAAAAAAAATTCTGATAATCATGGCCACTTCCATTGTAAAATATACAGGAAATAAAAATACAAAAGCCATTCATATTAAAAGTAAGTCCATTATAGAAACAGATGCACCCCCTGATAACAACGGAAAAGGAGAAAAATTTTCTCCTACAGATTTATTAGCCACCTCCTTAGCCAGCTGTATGATAACCATTATGAGTATTATTACTGAAAGAGAAAACATACCCCTTGAAGCAGAAGCAGAAGTTACTAAATTGATGGCAGACAACCCCCGAAGAGTATCAGAAATACACATAAACCTAAAATTAAAAAATTTCAATTATACTGACAAACAAAAGAAAATGCTCGAAAATGCAGCTTACACATGCCCCGTAGCCAAAAGTTTACATCCCGACATAGTTCAAAAAATTGATATTCATTGGTATTAAAAAAATTTTTTAGATACAAATATAATACTCTATATTTGCCGCCCAAAATTAATAAAATGCAAAAAGGGAAAATCACTCAAGTAATCGGTCCTGTTGTAGATATCAGATTTGATACTCAAAACAGTACATTACCAAAACTACTTGAAGCTATAGAGGTCGTCAGATCTAATGGACAAAAGCTTATTCTGGAAGTACAACAGCATATAGGTGAAGATACTGTACGCACCATAGCCATGGACAGTACAGATGGCTTATACCGAGGAATGGAAGCAACCGCTCTTGGGGAGGGTATTAAAATGCCAGTTGGAAAACAAATTCGCGGACGCCTGTTCAATGTAGTAGGTGAAAGCATAGATGGAATCAATGTATTAGATAATAGAAATGGCAGAGTAATACATCAACCTGCACCAAAATTTGAAGACCTCTCTACTTCTACCGAAGTATTGTATACAGGAATTAAAGTGATTGACCTAATAGAACCCTATGCAAAAGGAGGTAAAATTGGATTGTTTGGTGGTGCTGGTGTTGGAAAAACCGTGCTTATACAAGAACTCATTAACAACATCGCAAAAGGATATTCAGGATATTCAGTATTTGCAGGTGTAGGAGAAAGATCACGTGAAGGAAATGATTTATTAAGAGAAATGATAGAAGCCAATATTGTTAAATACGGAGAGGCCTTCAAGGCATCCATGCACAAAGGTGGCTGGGACTTATCAAAAGTAGATTTAAAGGAATTGGAAAATTCCCAAGCCACTTTTGTTTTTGGGCAAATGAACGAACCCCCGGGTGCCCGTGCAAGAGTAGCTTTATCGGGGTTAACATTAGCCGAATATTTTCGTGACGGAGAAGGTGATGGAAAAGGCAAAGACATTCTCTTTTTTATAGATAATATTTTCCGCTTTACACAAGCAGGTTCTGAAGTATCTGCTTTGCTTGGGCGTATGCCAAGTGCAGTAGGTTATCAGCCAACATTAGCCACCGAAATGGGTGCTATGCAAGAAAGAATCACCTCCACCAAAAATGGTTCTATTACATCTGTACAAGCAGTATATGTACCTGCCGATGACCTTACAGACCCTGCACCCGCTACTACCTTTGCACACTTAGATGCAACTACCGTATTAAGCAGAAAAATTGCCGAATTAGGTATTTATCCTGCTGTAGACCCATTGGATTCTACTTCTCGTATTCTCAACCCTGCTATTGTTGGAGAAGCACATTACCAATGTGCTCAAAGAGTAAAAGGAATATTACAAAGATATAAAGAGCTACAAGATATTATTGCCATTCTTGGAATGGACGAACTAAGTGAAGAAGATAAATTAGTAGTACACCGCGCACGCAGAGTTCAAAGATTCCTCTCTCAACCTTTTCATGTTGCAGAACAATTTACAGGATTAAAAGGCGTATTTGTTAATATAGAAGATACTATTCGTGGATTTAATATGATATTAGACGGAGAAGTAGATGAATACCCCGAAGCCGCATTTAACTTAGTTGGTACCATTGAAGAAGCCATAGAAAAAGGAAAGAAAATGCTGGCTGAATCTAAATAATAATCTATTATGTTACATTTAGAAATATTATCCCCCACATCCAAAATTTTTGAAGGAGAAGTATCATCTATCGTATTTCCAGGTGAAGAAGGTTCGTTTGGTGTTTTACCCAATCACGCCCCCATTATTTCTACCTTAAAAGCAGGCAAAATAGAATGGGAAATACAAAATAAAAAACAAAACATAGAGGTTACCGGAGGAGTTGTAGAAGTATTGAACAATAAGGTTTCTGTATTAGTAAAATAAACAGTATTTTTTTCTGCTTGGTTGGCACTCTTCTGAGTGAATGCTCTGTTTTAAATTTTGAATTACAAAAAAATCTGTATGTGTTTCTTTTGAATTAATTCTTGCTAAAAAATTTATATAGGATAACCAAAACACACATCAGCTGCCGCTGCTCATTACTACTCCGTTATTTACACAGGAAATATAAGTTACTAAAAAATTCTCACACAAACAAAAACACATCTACTAACCTAATAACATAAACAAAAAATTATTTGTTCACTACCCAACTGCATAAAATTTAAAGAGATATGATGACTAAAAGATGCTCTACACAGTCAATTCAAATCATAAAAGAATACTATTCCGCCTTTTTTATTTCCTGAACAATTCTTTCACACTTGGCATACTTGTCTAATAAAAACATGGTGTATCTTATATCCAAAACAATATTTCTGCATATTTCAGGGTTATACATTATATCACTCATCGTACCTTCCCAACATCTGTCAAAGTTGGTGCCTATGAGTTCTCCTTTACTATTGAATACAGGGCTTCCACTATTTCCACCAGTGGTGTGATTAGAAGCTATAAAGGCAATATGTAGTTGCCCATCTTTATCGGCATATTTTCCGAAATCTTTCTTCAAAAAGAGTGTTTTTAAAGTGTCGTCTATAAAATAATCCGGGTTGTTGTTATTTTGTTTTTCTAATATACCTTGGCTGGTGGTAAAATAGCCATATTTCACACCATCTCGGGGCTCGTAGGGTTTTACTTTTCCAAAAGCAATACGAAGAGTAGAATTAGCATCAGGGTAATATTGTTTTTCCTTATTGTAATCTATAATTAACTTAACAAACATTCTTTGAGTTTCTGTAATACTTGCGTCGTTTTCTTTCAGATGAGGCAATATCTGTGAATAAAATTGTAATTTAATACTTTGAGTTAATCTGTAAAACACATCGCTTTCAAAATCTTTTATTTTTTGATCATTTGGTGTAGATAATAATTCCCGCAGCTTATCTGTATTCAAAAATAATGAATTGGAATATAGATAATCAGCCATCTTTTGAATATCCTGATTAAATTGATTGTACAAAGAATCCAAAAAAGGTAAACGGTCTTTTTTCTTTACATTTTCAAAGTAATAATTCATGAGCACTATAAAAATTTCTTTATCGGCGGGTAAGTAAAACTGAAAAGGTAAAGATGCAGATAGAGTACTTTTTAATTTATCTAATTGATGAGATAATCCCATTTTCATACGATTATATTCTGTAAAAAAATCTACATAATTACCAATGAATTTAATAGCATCAATGGCCATAAAGCATTCTTGAAAATAATCTGCCTGCATTTGATAATACTGATAAGAAGGATATATTTCAGAAAATTTTTTCATTACTGTATTAAAACTATCCAATGCTGTGTTTTTGAATTTTAATTTTTCTTCCAGACCTTTTTCAAATGTTCTTTTTCTTTCTACTGCATTGAATTTCTTTAAACCCATCATTTCTCCTTTCCATTTTTTGTAATAATTAGCAATTGAAGCATACGTATTAGCGTATTTCAAATTCAGTTCTTCATTCTGCTTCATATATTTTTCCAATACTTTTAATTTAAGTTCGCGTAAAGCAACCCTACGGGGGTCTATATCATTCATCAACACATCAACGCCATAAGAGCTCAAATATTCCTGTGTTCTGCCAGGAAATCCATATACCATTGTAAAATCATTTTCTTTGTATCCTTTCAAACTAATTGGTATTACGTATTTGGGTTTGTATGGAACATTATCGGGAGAGTATTCTGCTGGTTTATTTTCTTTATTCACATAAATACGAAACATTGTAAAATCGGCATTGTGTCGGGGCCACATCCAGTTATCGTCTTCTCCGCCAAACTTGCCGATATGTTCGGGAGGTGCAGCTACTAATCGTACATCTTTGAATGTTTCATATACTATTAAAAAATATTGCAGCTCGTAGCTGAAGGGTTTTACTATAGCATTGTAGTGCGTTCCTTCTGTGGCTTTCTTTATAATGGCTTGTATATTCTCGTTTATAATAGCATCTCTTTGTTTTTTTTCAGTTACATTTTGTGTAGATTTCAATACTTCATTGGTAACGTCTTCTATTCTTACCACTAAAGATACTGTCAAATTAGGGCAATACAATTCTTCTTCCTGTTTTCTTGCCCAATATCCTTTTTTCAGATAATTTTTTTCTACCGTGCTCAGGTTTACAATACTGGAATATCCACAGTGATGATTAGTAATGATAAGTCCTTTCTCTGATACAATTTCGGCAGTACATCCGCCGCCAAATAACACAATGGCATCTTTTAAAGAAGAATGATTGACACTGTATATTTGTTCAGGGGTAAGTTTACATCCTGCATCTTTCATTTTTTGATATACGCCCGTTATTTGTAACAACTGAGGTAACCACATACCTTCATCTGCAATACTGATGCTAAAAGACAGTAAGTATAAACTCAATATATATCCTTTTGCTTTCATGTCATTTATTTTTGAGTTGTTTGAAGGTTACGTAATTTATTTCTTGTTTTTTCTTGAAGAGCGGTTTTGTTCGTAATGGTTCACAGGGCTTTAGTGTTTCAAAGCATTCTTTTGGTAACAGCTGATACAATCTTGTTCCTTCTGTTTTCCACTCTATCATTTCATCGCTGACATCTTTTACAATCTTGGCAGGATTACCTACCACTACTTTTCTTGCTGGTATTTTCATATCTTGTGGAACCAGCGTAAGTGCTCCAACAATACATTCATCTCCTATTTCCACATTATCCATAATGACACTGTTCATTCCTATTAAAGAATTTTTACCAATAATGCCTCCATGAATAATAGCACCGTGTCCAATATGAGCCGATTCTTTCAATAAAACGGTTACTCCCGGAAACATGTGAATGATACAATTTTCCTGCACATTACAACCATCTTCAATAATAATTTCTCCCCAATCTCCTCTAATAACAGCCCCTGCACCTACAAATACATGTTTGCCTATGCTTACATTACCAATAATACAAGCCATAGGGTGAATAAAAGCGGAAGGATGAATATAAGGTTTATAGCCATTAAATTCAAATATATTGCTCATTTTTTTTGGCAAAGGTAAAAAAGTTTTTGCGTACACCTGATGAAACCAATTTTCTTTCTTACCTTCGCGCAACTAATTTTTGTTGTATGAGTCAGAACCATATACTACAGGGCGAAGATTTATTTAAAAAAATCATCTCTCACTCTAAGGAATATGCATTTATTTATCCCAGCAGTGAAATTTATGATGGATTAAGTGCTGTATATGATTATGGTGCCTATGGTGCAGAATTAAAAAATAATATCCGTGCCTACTGGTGGCAGGCCATGACTTACCTTCACCAAAACATAGTGGGGATTGATGCTGCTATTTTTATGCATCCTACTACATGGAAAGCCAGCGGGCATGTAGATGCCTTTAATGACCCATTGATTGATAATAAAGACAGTAAAAAGCGATACAGAGCCGATGTACTTATTGAAGAATACATTGCTAAGTTACAAGATAAAATTCAAAAAGAAATTGATAAAGCAAGAAAAAGGTTTGAAAATTTTGATGAGCAACTGTTTAGAAATACCAACCCAAGAGTGAAAGAGATTCAAGAAAAAATCCATCAAATAGAATCAAGATTCAAAAAAGCATTAGAAGACAATCATTTAGATGAAATTAAACAGATTATTTTAGATTGTGAAATTGTTTGTCCTGTAAGCGGAACAAAAAACTGGACCGATGTTCGTCAATTCAATCTGATGTTTGCTACTCAAATGGGCTCTGTATCAGACGAGGCCAATACCATTTATCTTCGTCCTGAAACAGCACAAGGCATATTCGTTAACTTTTTGAATGTACAAAAAACCGCAAGAATGAAAATTCCTTTTGGCATTGCACAAACCGGCAAAGCATTTAGAAATGAAATAGTAGCCCGTCAGTTTATTTTCAGAATGAGGGAGTTTGAACAAATGGAAATGCAGTTTTTTGTGAAACCCGGTACTGAAATGGAGTGGTATGAATACTGGAAAGAGGCTAGGTTAAAATGGCATTTGAATTTAGGTTTTACTCCTGACAAATATCGCTTCAAAGACCACACCAAATTGGCTCATTATGCCAATGCGGCTTGTGATATTGAATTTCAATTTCCATTTGGGTTTAAAGAACTGGAAGGTATTCATTCTCGTACAGATTTTGATTTATCTAATCATGAAAAATACAGTGGAAAAAAGTTACAATATTTTGATGTAGAAGAAAACAAAAGTTACGTACCCTATGTAGTAGAAACATCGGTTGGATTAGACCGCTTGTTTTTGGCCATTTTATCAGCAGGATACAAAGAAGAAATGGTAGAAAATGAAATAAGAACTGTTTTATCTATTCCGCCGGCATTAGCACCTGTAAAAGCCGCAGTATTACCCTTAGTGAAAAAAGATGGCATGCCAGAAATAGCAGAAAAATTATGGAATGAATTAAAATATATTGGAAAAATTATTTATGATGATAAAGATTCTGTTGGCCGCAGATATCGCCGTCAGGATGCTATAGGTACACCCTATTGTATAACTATAGATAATCAAACATTACAAGACGAAACGGTTACCATTCGTCACAGAGATACTATGGAACAAATCCGGTTACCTTTGAATAAGGTTTATAATTATATTGAACAAAATACCAGTATTACAGAGTTGTTGAAAAAGTTGTAAAAATTATTCTTAATATTGCGATTTCAGATAAAAATAACAAGATGATAAAAGCACAGAATTCCAAAGATAATGTTATTTATGTATCAAAACATACTCCTTGTTTTAATAAAGAAGAGATTATTGATAAAGTATTTTGCGGTGATAGAATTGAAGTGATGAAAAAAATTCCAGACGAAAGTGTTCATTTCATTATTACTTCTCCACCATATAATGTTGGTATTAAATATGACAATCATCATGATTTAATGTTATATAATGAATACCTTGAATTTTTAAATGATACTTGGAAGGAATGTTATAGAATATTAGTAAAAGGCGGAAGAATTGCAATTAATGTTCCAAGTATTACGGCAGATGGAGAATATCAACCTCTTTTTGCCGATGTCATCAATCAAATGAGAGCATTAAAGTATATTATGAGAGGTGATATTTTATGGTATAAACAATCAATATCCAAGAGAACAGCATGGGGAAGTTGGCAAAGTCCAAGTAATCCTTACGTTGTTCAGCCA
>JAOABO010000067.1:9425-9653 GCA_026418315.1 Bacteroidia bacterium | reverse complement strand
CTTCAAATGCTACTATATTCCGGTTTTGGTCAGTATTTCCTGTTTGGTTAAGCACATATACTTCAACTTTTGTAATAACGATGGGTGAGTTAATCACAGGTAAAGAAGACATCCACTTATCGTAATTTTTCATGAAAAAATGAGAAAGAAAGAAATGTTTATTGGCTTCGTAGTTATCTGCAGTTATGGAAAATTGTTGGGTTTGAGCGCCTCCCTGAACTGTTACTT
>JAOABO010000067.1:0-9415 GCA_026418315.1 Bacteroidia bacterium | reverse complement strand
TTTTTCCTCTTTGTTGTGCAAAAATGGTGGTAGCAGTGAGTTTTCCCCATTGAGTGGTGAGTTTAATGCCAAATAAACTTTGGCTACCGGTAATCAGTGAACTATTTAAGGGCATAGTAACATTACCGGCCTCAATTTTTTTCAAAATATCATCTTCACCTCCAGCCCAATCCAGTTTGGTTTGGTTTTCCCAATCAAAATTGGCCTCGGTGTTGTAATTCATGTTGATTTTGAATTTTTCTCCGATTTTTCCTAACAGATTCAGTTGAATACGCATGTTAAAATCAAAGTTAGTTATTTTTTGCTGTCTTTGCGGAATAGCGGGGTTAAATTGTTTCATTCTGTTGATACCAAATATCAGTTCAATGGTGCCAGTAGGGCGAATGTCTATGGTATTTCCTCCAAAAATTCTATCAAACAATTCGTTATTGATTTGTAGTGATGGAATTAAAGATTTTTTGGGTTTATTGAGGTCTTCGGAGGCAATTTTGGATCGCCAGTAGTTTCTGACAGCTTTTTTGAACATATAATCCCTGTATTCTTCTTCATCTAAGTATGTATCGGGGCGGTATCTATAGTTGCCAATTTTTTGCTGGACATTGTATTTTTTTTCTTTTGGGTCGTATTCTATGTTTGTTTTGATATTGGAGGGGTTGTTGAGATATAATTTGTGCTGTTCATTGTAAACAGGTTCTTCTCCTTTATTGTCTGAAAAATTGTAGGGCAGGGGAGGAGGTGTATCAATGGGTGTAAGAATTTTATTAGGATAGTTGGTTACTTGAATGGATTGAAATGAAGCATTGGTGTGATACAAAGATATGAGTAAGAGTGCAGACACTAAACTCCCGATAATTATGTTTAAGAACTCTCTATTTCTCACTTTTGGGTTATTGCAGGTTTTTCAGAGCGATTTTCAGGAGCATTTCAACGGAAAAAAATGCTTCTTTATTGTGTAATACGGCTTTTTCAATAGCTTTTTCTGCCTGATTTTTATTAAATCCAAGTGCTATCAGTGCCATGAGTGTTTCTTCTTTGACTTTATCATCGGCGGTATGAAGAATTTGACCTATTCCTCCTTCATGTTTACCAAGTTTTCCTTTCAGGTCCACTACTATTCTTTGGGCAGTTTTTTCTCCAATGCCTTTGATGCTTTTAAGCAGAGCCACATTGGCTGTATTAATTGCACCTATAATTTCAGTTGGGGTTAGCGAGGAAAG
Source organism: Bacteroidia bacterium (assembly GCA_026418315.1). Classification (GTDB taxonomy): domain Bacteria; phylum Bacteroidota; class Bacteroidia; order B-17B0; family Aurantibacillaceae; genus BPGX01. The sequence continues at coordinate 8,198 of JAOABO010000067.1, read as the reverse complement.
CATCAACATAGCGGAGCTGCCGCCAACACCTGACACGGAAATAAGTTGTCTAAAAATTTCTCTTTCTTCTTTTGAAGAAAATCCGTAATGTTTAGGCATATCATCTCTTACATATAAGCTATGAGTATATACTTGAATGTTGGAGCTAGATTGAAATACTTTGTAACTTTGAAGAGATATATAAAAGTGATAACCTATGGAATTATTTTCAATAATAACAAAGGCGGGATTAAGTTCAATGATCTTACCAATTATAAAATCAATCATAAAAAAATTTTGGCAAATATAATTGGAAAAAATTTACAAGGTTTGTTTTTTAATGGCAAAACACATAATAAGTAAGATAAAAAATTTATACTTTACGTAAGTATTATTTTTTTTATTTTTGCCACAAAATACAATTAGTTTATGACAAGGGTGAAATGTGTTATATTCATTTTTTTTATTTTAGGAGTAAGTCAATTTGCACTATCTCAATTAAGGATTAATGAAATTATGGTTTCCAATCTTTCAGGACCAACTGATTATTATGGTAACAGGAGCGACTGGGTAGAGTTGTATAATGCAGGCACTTTACCTATTAATTTGAATGGTTATTATTTAAGCAATACAACTTCTAATTATTACTTATATCCATTACCTAATATTACTATTAAGCCGGATAGTTTTTTAGTTATATGGTTAACAGGAAGAAATAAGAAGGCACCGAATGGGGAGTATCACGCTAATTTTACTATACAACAATGTAAAAATCAATGGATCATTTTATCTCTTGCTGGTGTTGTAAAGGATTCATTGAAGATTAGAAGAACGATGGCCAATCATTCCCGTGGTAAATATCCTGATGGTACATTGGGTTGGAAATTGTTTACGACGCCTACTTTTAGCACCTATAATTCATCTACCTACTTTATAGATTATGCACCAACACCTACTTTCACACCGGCTGCCGGTTTTAGTAATCCTAGTCAAGTAGATATTACTGTGTATGATACTACATTATTTAAAATTCTTTTTACACAAGATGGAAGTGACCCCAAGCCGGGTACAGCTCCTAACTATACTACTGGTTTAGGAGGAAGTACTCAGGTATATGATCCTATTGCTACTCCATTAAATCCTGGTGTAACTACTGTTTATCGTGCAATTTGTGTACCCGTTAATTCTTATTCTACAGCTTATCTGCCTGGATTTATTGAAACCAATACTTATTTTATTGGAGAAAATTTAGACCCCAACTTTGGAGTAGTTTCTATAGCTATGGATACGGGAGCAGTCAGTTTTTTTAATTCGGCTGTGTCTCAAACTGTTCATGTAGAATATTTTGATAAACAAAAACTTGTGAGTGAAGGATACACTACTATTAACAAGCCAATAAATGATGGATGGATAACCAAACAAAAAGGAGCCGATTTTATTTACAAGGATGAGTATGGTAATGGATGCGCATTAGAAGGTCAGGTTTTTAATAATCCAAATTTAGGGATATCTACTCGTACATTTTTTCCTGCTATTGAATTAAAGTGCGAAACAAAAGATAATTTTAGTTCTTACACTACTATGACCAATACGCCAATGGGTGCTCATATGCGAGATATGTTTGCTCAGACCTATGCTTTGAAAAATAATCTTAACCTTGATGCTATGCACTTTAAACCCGTGGTTGCTTTTGTAAATGGAAAATATTATGGTATTTATGAACTTTCTGAATTACCAGATCAATATTATACTGAATTCTATAAAAATGTGAAACAGGACTCAGTAGATATTCTTGCTCAGCATATAGGAGGTAGCATTGTTAGCGGTTCTGATACGGGTTGGGTAACTACATCGGGTTATGGTGGAGTAACTAATTATATCAAGTATTATACTATGAATGGTGCAGCCCCTTTTTACAAAAATGCTACTACAAGATTAGATACCAATTCATTGATTGATTTTATTATATACAATAATGTATTGGTAAATATAGATTTAATGAATGAGAATAATGCATGGTGGAGGGGCAGAAGTGGTACCAATATGAATCTGACAAAATGGAGATATTTTACATGGAATATGCCTAATATTTATGGCTTGTGTATGGGACCTTCAACATTTACTAATTGTTCTATGTACACTTCGGGTTGTGAGTATGATAAATACTATAATGCTTCTTCGCCTGCCTATGAAATTCATCCATATTTGTTAAATAAAATGAGAATTCAAAATTCTGGATTTAGAAACACGTATCTTACAAGATACATGGATCTTTTGAACACCACCTTAAAATGCGATAATTTAAAAGCACATGCTAATTATATTAAAAATTTATTAAATGTTGAGATGAATAATCATTGTACACAATGGGGAGTTAATATTACTGATTGGCAGGCCAATGTAGATACTTTAATTACCCGAATTCAAAACAGGTGTGATACAATAATGAGTAAATTTAAATCTTGTTATGGCTTGAACGGTCCGCACAATATCACTGTAGACGTTTATCCATCGGGTGCCGGATATGTATATCTTAATACCATATTGCTAAAAAACTTTACATGGACAGGTCAGTATTATGCTCCGCTCACCTTGTCCTTTAAAGCTATTCCATCTGACACAAATTATATATTTGACCATTGGGAAAATACTAACACTTCTGTGCATACACTAAAAGACAATGTAAGAGATACCGCAGTAACACTTGTACTAAAGGCCAATGATAAAATTACAGCTGTGTTTTATGATAAAAGAACAGATGCCTTATTTCCCACAGGATTTACTCCAAACGGAGATTTTATCAATGATGGTTTTGGCCCTGTTAATCCAAGATTTTTGAAAACATACGAACTACATATTTACAATAGATGGGGTGAAGAAGTGTTTTCTACTACTGATCCTTTTGAAAAATGGGATGGTACATATAAAAATAAAGAAGCTCAACCAGGCGTATATGCTTATGTTGCAAGGTATAAAAACATTTTGAATGAAGAAAAATTGGCTAAAGGGAATGTTACTTTAATACGCTAATTTTTATTTTGTAATTTTATTTCATGGAAAAAAAACTTATCAGGTATTTAAAAAATCATCATATTTGCCCTGGTTTATTCAAAATGAAGTTGAAAAGAATTATTATTATAGGACTGTTAGCTATTATTCAATGTAATTTAAGATCGCAGGACATTCATTTTTCTCAAATTCAGGAATCACCATTGTTTATTTCTCCTGCTTATACAGGTTTTTTTAATGGATATTATCGTGCTATTGCTAATTACAGAACACAATGGTCTGCTATGGGAAATCCGTTTAAAACTATGGCTTTGCAATTGGATGGAGGGTTCTTTAAAAATAAAAAAAGAAATGCTTTTATTGGCGGAGGATTAACAGTGTATAATGATGCGGCAGGCATTGCTAACTTTTCAATTTTAAGTGTAGGATTAAATGTTAGCGGTATTCTTAAACTATCAAATCAATCTGCATTTAGTGTGGGCTTGTGCGGAGGTCCGGTAACTAATAATGCTAACTATCCAAAACTTATTTTTTCGCAGCAATACAATGGGGAAAAGTTTGATGAAACGTTACCCACCGGTGAATCTTATTCTTTTAGAAAATTAACTTATACAGATGTGGGAGCAGGGCTTGCTTATGAATTTGTTACCAAAAAAATAAGTGAAGAAAGAGATTATATCACGTCTGTAAAATTCGGAGTAGGGGCTTATCATCTCAATAGCCCTAAGCTGGATTATACTGCAGATCCTCTTTTTTATAGATTGCCAGTACGTTATACTTTTCATGCTACGGGTTTGTTTGATATAACAGGAACTGCAGTGAGTATTATGCCTAATGTTTTGTATCAAATACAAAGACCCGCCCGCCAGTTAAATTTAGGAACCCATGTGTTATACAGATTTAAAAACGGTACAAAGATTACCGGAGAGAAAAAAGAAATAAAAATAGGATTAGGAATGTATTACAGAACCAACGACGCTTTTATTGCACAAGTTTTGTTTGATATGGGGGTATTTGCCATCAATGTTGCTTATGATTATAATATTTCTCCATATAAGATAGCCACTAAAGGTACGGGTGGATATGAAATATCTTTAAGGTATAACAAGCTTGCTGATGCTTTGTTTGCTAAAAAGTCCGAATATAAAAATACAAAGTAATTGACTTTTTTATCATGAAAAAAAATCAGGGAATTATTGCTACTTTAATACTGGTAGTATTGGTACTCGTAGCTTTGTGGGTAAAAAAATATAAAGATAAAAGTTCTACTTTAAATGAAGAAGCCAAAAACTTTAAGGTGGAAGATACAACTTCTATTACTAAAATAATTTTATCTGACAAAAGAGGGAATGTTGTAACACTTGAAAAAATTAAGAACACATGGAAGGTAAACAACAAGTATATTGCAAGAAACGATGCTATACAAACGTTATTATATACCATAAAAATGGTAGAAGTAAAATATCCTGTTCCAAAATCTATGAGAGCAGGAGTATTAAGAACCATGGCCGGCTTTGCTACTAAAGTGCAGATTTATTCGGAAAATACTTTAATAAAACAATATTATGTTGGGCATAATACACAAGATTACGAAGGTACTTATATGTTGCTAACCAATATTGATGAAGATAAAAACTATGACGAGCCATTTATTTGCCATATTCCTGGATTTACAGGTTTTTTAACTGTGCGATATTTTACTAATGAACAAGATTGGAGAAGCAGATTAGTTATCAATGTAACGCCACCTGAATTGAATTATGTTGAATATCAAAATTTTGAAAAGCCAGATTCTTCATTTAAAATAGACATTGTGAATACTAATAATATGATAGTATATGATGGTAAAAACAGACCAATCAAATCAGATATGTTGAAAGTGAAACAATATCTTGCTTATTTACAAAATCTTAATGCCAATACTATTTTAACTCATACTTCCAAAAAATTAGTGGATTCTATTGCACATATTCGGCCATTTGCAGTATTGAATTTAAGTTACAAAAATCCCCAACAAATCAAATCGTATTCATTTTACTATAAACCTTCAACTCCTGACATTAATAGCAAATATGGAAAAGATTATGTTTATGACCCAGATCATTTATTTGTTAGATACCCATCTATAGAGACCAATGAAACAGAAACCGCTTTGATACAGTACTATGTTTTCGGTAAAATTTTTCAGAATTATTCTTACTTTCTTAAATAGAATAAAGTTAGATATTAAAACCCAGTCCGGCAGATAATCTTACATCTGAAACATTAAGCGGCGTAGGAATAATGGTTTCTCCATAAGTACTTTTCAGCATTACAAAAAAATGAAAAAAACTACTAACAAAAAAGTTATATCCTATACCTATAGAGAATAATGGATTTACAGACACTTTATCTGATAAACTTTTTATTTGTATCAAACTGACTCCAGGATGAAATCCGATAAAAAAATCATTGTTATGGTTCAAGAAGTGATAATTTGCACCAAAAAAAACAGAGTGGTTAAAATTAAAAACCGTATTATCTTTTGACATATCGCCCAGAAAGTAATACCCATCGCCATAAACAGATATTTTATGGTCGCAGTAATATTCAAGATTGCCGTGTAAATAAAAAGGTGAAAAATTTTTGGAAAATAATTTTGAGGGGGAAATGGTTGCCATTGCTCTTATAGTTCCTTTTTTTACATAGATACTACTATTTTCATTCTGAGAAAAGGAAATGAGTGAAATCAAGCATGTCAATAAAAGTATTGCAAAATGTTTACTTACCATAACTGAAAATTTTGTAATTGATACTCATAGTCATAAGTAAATGGCCTTCTAATGTATTATGTGAATGGTTATAGAATTCAATTTCATGGTTTTCATTTTCCTGAAATAAAATTTCGGAAGTAAAATGAATCATATATTGTGTCATTAAAGAAATATCAAACCTTTCAGTAAGATTAAAATGCGTTCCAATACCTGCTTGTACTGCAGAGCCCCATCTGTCTTTAGAATGCTGGCTTGAAGCAGATATGGTTGTTTTTTTATTATAGTCAAAACAATGCCCTGCCAGAATATAGGGTTGAAAAAATTTTGGGTATAATAAATTTTTGAAAGGATAAAATAAAACAGACCAACCAATATGAGCATATTCGCTTTTGACTTTGTTGTCTATATTAATGGCAATATAATCTGCAAACCAGTCGGTATTGACCAGTTTATTCAGTTGAATTCTAAACTGTCCGCCTGTACCTAATCCGGTACCATCGTGTGAAAATGTACTTAATGTAGAACGCATTCCTAATGAAAACCATTTTTTATTTTCAATATTAGTTTGAGATTTATAGTTGGCGCATAGAATGATGCAGATAAAAGCAAAAATCAAGAAGTGACGCATAGAAAAAATTTACATAGTTATTTTTTTGAATTTTTAATGTGTGAAATTTAGAGAATTTTTATTGATATAACACTATAACCAACTGTAAATTTTTGTATTCATAAACCATCTATAAAAGCGGGGTGTTTTGACATTAAAACGAAAACCCATAGTAAGAGTTATAGGAACAGTATAAGGTGTAAATGTTACTTTTTTATATGTCATGCTTATTCTATCTGCCGAACCAAAAATTACAATGAAAAACTTGTCGGTAGTCCAGCCCGTGGAGAATCTTGCATCAAATCCGGCAGTTGTTTTGGTAGCTTCAATAGAAATGCTATCTTTAAAAGATACTGTTTGGTTTTGAATGGCTAAAATAATAGCAGCTGTCAATCCTACAAAAAATCTTTTCTTTTTTCCAAAAGTAAAAGTATGACCATATCCGCCGCCGATACCACCGCCATAGATGGTAAAACTATTTAATTTTTTTACTGTATCATAGGCCAGTTCTACGCTTTTTGGATAGAGGATACTATCGGAATGCATGGAGGTATAATAAAAATTAGCAATTGCTAACCATGAACCTTTAGATTTTATCTGGCGGTTTGTGAATCCTGAAAGTGAGCGATATGCAAATTTTTTGTTATTGAAAAAATAAATACCATTTACTTTAAGGGAAAATATATCCATAGATGGGTCTGCATGATAACGTTTGTGTTTTTTGAAGGTGGTATCATTTTGCGGCGTGTTGGCATCATAAAATCCTTTGTATCTTACATAATATGGCTCAATGATAAATTTATTTCCACCAAAAGAAAAACTATATGCAGTAAATAGTGTCTTTGGTTTGGTTTGAGTGGAATCATAGTCATATTTTTTAGCATATCCAAAGCCAAGAGAAATTTTATCATAAGAAAATCCTAAAGAATAGTTTAATGGAGTATAAGTTGTATAAGAAATATTGGTAGGATACTTATACGAATGCTTGAATGTAGATGTTATATCAAGATTATAATTGAGTCGGTTGAAGCCAAAATAAATATTCAATTTATGTGAGTAGGAAGTATAGCATGTGGTATCCCATTTTTTAGGTCTTTCAATATTAATTCCTACTTTTACTTCGGTATTATTTTGAGACCAAAAATTTTGGGCACATCGTAAAAATAGAAAAACAACTACCCAATATTTCCTCATAATAAATTTTATGCAAAAGTAATAAAAGAAATGCTTGCATTATTTTGTAAGGATAAATGTTTAGATTTTAAAAGCCCAAAAAAATTATGGATATTTGCAGTCCATAAAATAAAGCTATGCTGGATAAAAACGGAATTGCCAAAAGAATAGCCAAGGAAGTAAAAGACGGGATGTATGTGAATTTGGGCATAGGAATACCTACTTTGGTAGCCAATTATATTCCACCAGGAATCAATGTAGTACTACAATCTGAAAATGGTATATTAGGAATGGGGCCATTCCCTTGTGAGGGTGAAGAAGATGCCGACTTAATCAATGCAGGAAAACAAACTGTAACATTATTGCCAGGGGCATCCATTTTTGATTCAGCAATGAGTTTTGGGATGATTCGTTCCCAAAGAATTGATTTGACAATACTTGGAGCCATGGAAGTGAGTGAAAGAGGTGATATTGCCAATTGGAAAATTCCAGGTAAAATGGTAAAAGGAATGGGTGGGGCTATGGATTTGGTGGCATCTGCAAAAAATATCATAGTGGCTATGCAACAGGTTAATAAGCATGGAGAATCAAAAATGCTTTCAGTATGCACGCTTCCGCTTACGGGTGTAAAGTGCGTTAAAAAAATAGTAACAGAATTAGCCGTATATGATATAGAC
>JAOABO010000066.1 GCA_026418315.1 Bacteroidia bacterium | reverse complement strand
AAACTGTGTTATGTAAAAATAAACCCTCACCTTATTATTGCTCAAATATACAAATTTAGTAATTTTTAGTGAATACCAGATGGTCGTAAAAAGCAGGATAGGATTTACTCACTGCATCAGCATTTTCAATAATAATATTGTCTTTGGCAATACACCCTGCAATAGATGCGGCCATTGCTATACGATGGTCTTGGTGTGAATGAATAATCCCGCCATTCAGATATCCTTTACCCTTTATTACCATCTTATCATTTTCTATTTTTATATCTGCCCCCAATTTTGAAAACTCTTTTAATAAGACCTCAGCCCTGTTACTTTCTTTATTTATCAATCTGGAAACCCCGTTCATGACAGATGTTCCTTCAATGCCTGTTGCCAAAACCACTAATGGTGGAAATAAATCAGGATAGTCATTCAAATCTGCATTAAAAGAATGCAGCTCTTTTTTTTCAATTACACAAACATCTTCTTTCCAATACACTTTTGCTCCGACTTTTTGAAGAATATCTAAAATGATTTTATCTCCTTGTAAAGAATGTTTGTTTAAATTTTTTAATTCCACTTTTCCTGACAGCGCAGCTGCTACAGCAAAAAAAGCCGCATTACTCCAATCGCCTTCTACCCTTGTATGAACAGGTATAAGATTCTGCGGACATGGTATAAAAAAACGATTGTACTGTAAAGTGTGTTCAATATGCAGTCCGAATTGTTTGGCCACATCTATACTAATGGCAATGTAAGGTTTACTGACTACTTTATTTATTTTCACTTGTACACTCTTATCCATCAAAAAAGAAATATACAACAATGCCGTAATAATCTGTGAAGTATCAACAGTATCTATTTCAATAGTATTAAAGTAAGCAAAACCTTTCACTTCAATGGGTAACCGATTATTTACAGCAGTCACTTCGCAGTGCGTGTTTTTAAGTAATTGAATTAAAGAACTCATGTCTCTTTTCAACACACTTCCTTTTCCTTTTATTATAACATGATTATACAATGCAGGAGCTATCAATCCAAATGTTCGGACAGCCAAGCCCGATTCGCCTGCATGGAGAATAATTTTTTTATCTTGCTTCCTTCCTCCTGTACCTTGAATGATTATTTTGTCTGGCAATGCGGTTATCTTTGCTCCCAATGCTTCTGCACATTGCAATGCGGCATTAACATCTTCACAATAATTTGGATGATGTATCTCACTTATTCCATTACAGAGAGCAGCCAATGCAATATATCTTTGTAAATAACTTTTAGATGCAGGTACAAAAAATGTTTGAGAAATACGAAATGGTTTTATTTCCAATGATTTCACCTTACAAATTTATACTCTGTTTTACCTGCTTTTGCCTGACCAACCTCTTTCCACGATGGAATATTAAACTCTAATTTCATAATTCCACAGGTCGGTATATTGTCAATAAAAACATCATTGCTTAATAAGTTAAATAAATTGGTAATAGTAGGATTGTGCCCAAAAAACATTGCAGTTTCAATATGGTCTGACAAAGATTGTATATTACTTAAAAAATTATCGGTAGTAGCTTCATATATACCATGGCGAATTACAATTTTTTGTTCATCGTACTGTAAAGTTCTTGCAAATATTAAAGCAGTAGAAATAGCCCTGATAGCAGGACTTGTATAAATACTTTGTGGTAACGGATAGTTATCTTTATACCATTTACTCTGCATATAAGCGTCTCTAAAACCCCTTTCATTCAAGGGCCTGTCAATATCCTTTAAAAAATCATAGCCCCAATCCGATTTAGCATGTCTTATCAAAATAAGTGTTTTCATATCTGCTTGTTTTTATTTCACTATTATTTCTTCTATTGCTGAAAAAGCGTATGGTTTATCATTAAATAAAGTTTTGGTATAACTCCATACTTGTTCAAAAATCTCTGATTGCCTGTATTTTTCAATACTTTCTATACTATCCCATATACTGAAGGTATAAAAAACAGTTGGACAATTCGCATCTTTCCATAATTCCAGATGCAAGCACCCTTGAAAGTTTTTTATCTGATATTTATGTTGGTCAAACCATTTCAGAAAGTCATTCACTTTATTTTCCTGAAAGGACATTTTGACTATTCGCTTTATCATCTTTTTTCTTTTTCAAATTTAATAAAATTGAATTAGTGGCACCCGTATAAATACTTTGTTCCAAAGCAAGTGGCGCTAAAACACCTCCATTTACTGCGATTTCTAAATATCCCGCATCATTGAAAAAAGCCAAGGGGCAGTTTGTTTTTTCTTGGTTATAGGTAGTATAATGAACGTTTACGCTTTCGGATAAAGGCAGTTTTATCGTCAGATCATATTCATGAACATATTTTTCAAAATCTGTCTTCTTAAAATGATAAATCAGATTTTGATATGAATCAATATACAAAATAGGTGCTATTAAATTTTTTTCTTTATCATTTAAAACTCTCTCTACCACAGATGGCCAAAAAATTTTCTCACAAAGATTATAATCTATTAGTGAAAAATCCTTGCCCACATTAAATTTGGAATCTACTATATTTTTCAAAGCATTCAACATTTCATTTTTAGCATAAAAACTAGTGGAAATATACTCTTTCCAATAAAAAATTTTTTCAATCTTCTCTTTTTCTAATAACCCCAATATACCACTATCTGGTGTTAATATCCATTTCTGATTATATTGTATAAGTAAAATTTTCTGTTGCTTCATCTGCTTATGAATATTGACTTCTACAAAAAAAATAGTGTTAGGTAAAAAATGATGTTCATTCAGTAATATATACGCTGCAACATAATTGAGTTTATCACTGGATGTAGATGGAACACAATACTCCAATATATTGACCTGACTCCATTGGGATAAAATATGATATTTTAAAACACTATTATATATATCATTTACATTATTGTCTGATATCAGTATAATTGGCAGCATAAATAATATACAGGGACAAATGTACAAAAGAAAGTTACGACGATTACATTTTTAAAATCCCAAAAACACAGGGCCTCTTTTGAATATCTGGTAATTCTCTATTTTTCCACTCCGCCACTCTTCTGGTTTGAATAGTTTGATCTTCACACATCAAATTACAGGCAATAGATAATAAAGTGTCAGAATGAAGAACTTGTAATAAAAGAGATAACAACTTTTGATTACGATAAGGAGTTTCAATAAAAAACTGAGCTTGTTTTTTGTGTAATGAAAATTGTTCTAATTCTTTAATTTTTCTTACTTTTTGTGGCATTTCAATAGGCAAATATCCATTAAAAGCAAAACTATTTCCATTTAATCCTGCACTCATTACAGACAACATAACCGAACTGGCACCAACAAGAGGAACAACCCGAATATTTTTTTGATGCGCTAATCTTACAACTTCATCACCTGGGTCGGCAATAGCAGGAACGCCTGCTTCGCTTACCAATCCAATCGACTCTTTCTTATCTATTGGACTAAGTAAATAAGATACATCTTTATCAAAATGATGCTCATTATACTCTTCAATATTTGCCTGTGAAATATCAGAATACCCTGCATGCTTTAATAATGCTCTACATGCTTTTACATCTTCAGCAATAAAATACTTTAACGAACAAATAATTTTTTTATTTATTTCAGGGAAATGATATGACCAGTTTTCTACCCCTACAAAGTTAGGGATAAGATATAATGCAGGTAAATTATTTTCTGAGTCAGCCAAAAACAATGTACTAAACTTTTTCAGAAGAAGAATATTCTTTCATAAACCACATGGCCTTTTCTACCATCTTTTTACTCCCGATAAATAATGGTGTAGTTTGATGTAAGGATTCTGTTTTAATATCTAAAATACGGTTGAACCCATCGGTAGCCATGCCTCCTGCCTGTTCAGCAATGAATGCAAGCGGATGGCATTCATACAACAATCTTAACTTTCCCTTGGGTGCTTTTGAAGTAGATGGATAAATAAAAATCCCCCCTTTCATCAGGTTTCTGTGAAAATCCGCCACAAACGACCCTATATATCGTGATGAGTATGGACGATTAGTGACTTTATCTTCTTCCTGACAATACTTAATGTATTTTTTTACACCATCCGGAAACTTTAAATAATTTCCTTCATTGATAGAATAGATATTTCCATCTTCCGGTATTTTAATATCTGGATGTGATAAACAAAATTCACCAATGCTTGGATCAAGAGTAAACCCATTCACTCCCCTGCCCGTAGTATAAACCAGCATACAAGATGAACCATATACCACATATCCTGCGGCAACTTGTTCTATACCCGATTGTAAAAAATCCCTTAGTTCGCCTGCTTTGTTGGTTTCACTTTTTCTGCGATAAATTGAAAAAATAGTTCCAACCGATACATTCACATCAATATTACTTGACCCATCCAAAGGATCAATAGCTACTACATATTTAGCATTTTTTGAAATCTCAGAATAAATAGGAATAATATCATCATTTTCTTCGCTTGCCACAGCACACACTTCTCCTCCTGCCTTGAATGCAGCAATAAACTGTTCGTTAGCATACACATCCAGTTTTTTCACTTGCTCACCGTGTACATTCGTATTACCTGTTTCTCCAAGTATTTCAATTAATCCTGCCTTGGTAACGGCTCTATTTACAATTTTAGATGCAATACCTATATCTCTTAATAACCTTGACAGCTCGCCTTTGGCATAAGGAAAATCTTTTTGTCGCTCAATAATAAATTGACCTAAAGTTTTTACCTGCATAGTACTCTATTTACTTGTAATCATTTAAAAATTCTCTCCAGGGAGTAAAATTGGCTATTATTCTTAATTTTTTTATTTTATCAGAAAAATCAGTATCATCTATTGCCGAACCCAATAAATCATTTCTGAATTGAAGATAATTCTGTAATGCTTTACTTTCATCTAAAGACAATTCTTCTTCATTAAAATCCCTGATAAGCAAGTCATTAATACTTTCAGGTAACTTTTGGGTGCTAGTAGCAGAAACAGCTTTTTGGTATAATACCTTAAAATCTTTCATTGAAATATAAAAAAATATGATGTGCAAAAGTAAAGAAAAAAAACTCAAGAAACACTTACTTACAACAAAATTTTATCAACAGCAATCTGTAAATAATTTAATTCCACCTTATTACGATGATTGCTTTTTACACCTGAATTTCCTAAAAATAAGCCCACCCAAACGATATTATATTTTTCTCATTGTATTACATTCATTTAATTTGCACAAAATATAATTATATGTATCGCTATTTCCTTTTTGTCCTCTCTGTTTTTATTTTTACTACAAGTTGTAATAACCCAAACAACAACACCGAAAAAAACATACACCAAGATAAAAAAATTGTTGAAACATTTTGGCAAAACGCACCTGCTTTCAATGCGGATAGTTGCTATTATTTTGTAAACTATCAGGTACAATTAGGTCCCCGAAACCCCGGCAGCAAAGCACATCAGCTATGTGTTGAATGGATAAAAAATTTTTTTGAAAAAAACAATGTCAAAACTGAATTACAAAAATTTTCCGGTATCACATTTGACAAAAAACAATGGACAGGCATCAACATTATTGCAAAATACAAACCTGAACTTAAAAACAGAATATTACTTTGCACACACTACGACACAAGACCATTTGCAGACAGAGATTCAGAAAAAAACAAATCTCATCCCATATTAGGAGCCAATGACGGAGGAAGTGGCGTAGCCGTACTCATGTCCATTCTTCAGGCCATCCATCAAAAACCCCTGCAAAACACAGGAATTGATTTTGTGTTTTTTGATTTAGAAGATTACGGGAATGCAGGCGGTGAGTCAGAAACATGGTGTCTTGGCTCACAATATTGGGCTAAAAACATTCCCCTTACATCCATCAAACCACAAGAAGGAATTTTGCTTGACATGGTTGGAGATACTAATGCTGTTTTTCCCAAAGAAGGGCTTTCCATTCGCTTCCATCCTGTATTAGTTCACAATATATGGTCTATTGCCCAAAAAGCCGGATATTCCAATTATTTTATTGACCAAAGTGTAAACGAAATTACAGATGACCATTTATTCATCAATACCCTTGCTAATATTCCCTGCATTGATATTGTGCATTATTATCCACAAAAATCAGATTTTTTTGAACATCATCATAAAATAAGTGATGATATAAAAAATATCAGCAAAACCACTCTAAAAGCAGTAGGACAAACATTGCTCTATTACTTATACCAACAAGATGAAAAACACAACGCCCCATAATGATTTTATACAGTCCAAAATAAATATTTTCGTTTTTCAGTAAATTAACACCATTCACTTTCCTTTTTCTATTTTTGCATCTATGCTGAAACAATTAAAAGTTCAAAATTTTGCTTTGATTGACTTTGCAGACATCATATTCAACAACACTTTTATTGTTATTACCGGAGAAACAGGGGCAGGCAAATCTATATTATTAGATGCTCTTCACCTTGCAATAGGCGAAAAAGCCGACACATCCGCTATTTTTGATAAAACAAAAAAAAGCGTGATTGAAGCCATATTTGATATTTCTCAACTTCAACTCAAAGATTTTTTTGAAACCCACCATCTTGACTATCAAGAAGAAACTATATTAAGAAGAGAAATTTCTGCTGACGGCAAATCCCGCGCTTTCATTAATGACACACCTGTTAATCTTTCTACTATCAAATCATTAGGAGACCTGTTAATAGACATTCATTCTCAACATCAAAACCTTATCATTAACTCATTATCATTTCGCTACAATTTTGTAGATGCCATTGCAGGGTGTCTGCAGGATAGATTAGAGTATTCCAAACTCTATAAAAAATATCAAATCAATAAAAAAGAATTAAATGAACTGATTGCTCAGCAAACCACTGCACAAAAAGAAGCCGATTATTATCAATTTATATTAAAAGAATTACAAGATGCCAATATTCACGAAGGAGAACTACAAAGAACAGAAGACGAACTGAATCAACTACAAAATGCAGAGAATATTATTCAACAACTATCCAATGTGATACAAACCCTTAAAGATGCCGATATAAATGTAACTCAACTCATTCATCAGGCAAAAAACTGCTTACAAAATATTTCCAAATACCACTCAAAATACGAAGAATTGGCACAAAGATTACAATCTGCTTTTGTAGAAATTAAAGACATTGCCAACGAAGCAGAAAACTTGCTTTCAGATATTGATATTCATCCCGAAAAAATTGAACTACTGAACGACCGCTTAAATACCATCAACAAACTTCTTAAAAAGCACAATGTAAAAACAGATACAGAATTATTAAACATTCAGGCAGAAACAGAGCAAAAATTGCTACAATACCAAAATATAGATGATATTATTGAAGAAAAAAAACAACACTTACAAAAATTGGAAAAAGACCTGTTGGAAAAAGCAGAAAAATTATCTGAAAAAAGAAAATCCAGTAAAGAAGCCATTGAAAAAGAGTGTATTATTATATTAAACGAACTATCTATTCCGCACGCACAATTTGTTGTCAATATTCAAAATAATATTAACAATCAATTCAATGAGTTTGGAAAAGATGATATAAAATTTTTGTTTTCTGCCAATAAAGGCATTCCACCATCGGAATTACAAAAAACAGCTTCTGGCGGAGAAATTTCCCGCCTGATGCTAACCATCAAATCCATGATGGCAAAAAAAATACACCTGCCTACCATTATCTTTGACGAAATAGATACAGGAATAAGCGGAACAGTAGCCAGCAAAATGGCATCTATCATGAAAAAAATGACAGAGCACATGCAAGTCATCGCTATTACACATTTACCCCAAATTGCAGCTAAAGGACAACAACATTTTTATGTTACAAAAGAAGATTTTAATGGTAAAACACAAACAAAAATCACAGAACTCAACAAAGAACAAAGAATAATGGAAATTGCAAAAATGCTAAGTGATGGAAAGCCGAGCGAAGCCGCTATTCAAAATGCAACTGAATTACTAATAAAATAATATTAATTTAAATCACATTGAACATTCAAGGCAAAATAGGAATTTTTGATTCAGGTTATGGCGGACTTACTATTTTCAAAGAAATATTAAAGGAACTCCCAGAATACGATTATGTGTATTTAGGTGATAACGCCCGTGCTCCCTATGGAAGCAGAAGTTTTGAAACCGTCTATCGCTTTACTCTTGAATGCGTCCAATATCTTTTTGAAAAAAACTGTCCTTTGGTGATTCTTGCCTGCAACACCGCCTCTGCCAAAGCCCTCAGAACCATTCAACAAAAAGATTTACCCAAAATAGCACCACAAAACAGAGTGTTAGGTGTTATTCGCCCTACTACAGAAATAATAGGACATCTGAGTCCTTCTAAACACATTGGTATTTTTGCAACAGAGGGCACAGTAAAATCTGAGTCGTATTTAATTGAAATTAAAAAATTTTTTCCTGATTTAATTGTAACACAAGAAGCATGCCCTATGTGGGTCCCTTTGATTGAAAACAACGAACATCTATCTGAAGGAGCTAATTATTTTGTCAAAAAACATGTTCAAAACTTATTAACCGCCGATAAAAACATTGACAGCATTTTATTAGCATGCACACATTATCCACTTATTGCTCCAAAAATAAAAGAATTCCTTCCTTCTAACATACAACTTATTTCACAAGGCAATATTGTTGCAAAAAGCTTAAAAAAATATTTACTCCATCATCCGGAAATAGACATCCGTTTAGGAAAACACAAACAAAGAGAATATTATACTACCATAGAAGCAGAGTGGTTTAATGAAAAAGCCGCACTTTTTTTTGGAGAAACCATTCACGCAAAAAAAATATTCTAACAAACTCTTTTTTTGTATTAATCTCTCTGCTATAAAACAAAAAAGCCCTGACGATTTTGCCAGGGCTTTAATGTGAGTTAGTAACAAATAATTATTTGCCTTTGTTTACTGAATTGGCTAATTCTGAACCAGCTTTGAATTTAACCACTTTTTTTGCAGGAATTTTAATTTCTTTTCCTGTTTGTGGGTTACGCCCTGTACGAGCATTTCTTTTTGCTACAGAGAAAGAACCAAATCCAACTAAGCTGATTCTGTCTCCTTTTTTCAATGATTTGCTGATAGCATCGATAGTAGCATCTAATGCTCTTGCAGCATCTGCTTTGGTGAGTTTTGCTCCTGATGCAATTGCATCAATTAATTCTGCTTTGTTCATAGTTTTACTTTTTAGGTTTTTGATGTTGCAAATATACACTATTTTATTTGATTTGTCAAGGGTTTTGGCATGAAAAAACGCCGTTTTGTGGATAAATTGTAGGTTTTGTGGATAATTGCCCCCGAAAGTGCTTAATCTACCTGATAGTTTCAGGTCATTAATCGCTCTGTGTATTGATTTTTTTATACTTCTTATCTTTATATCTTTTGCATCCATCAAAAACACTGATATTGACAAAATACCAAATAAATCATTTTTCAGCCATTTATTTATTTCGCAAATTTGCCCGCAAATTTTCTATGTCCTCTGTAAAATATATTTTTGTTACCGGTGGTGTTACCTCTTCATTAGGAAAAGGTATCATTTCCGCATCTCTTGCCAAACTACTTCAATCAAGGGGATTGAAGGTAACCATACAAAAACTGGATCCATACATCAATGTAGACCCCGGCACTTTGAACCCCTATGAAC
>JAOABO010000065.1:7721-9738 GCA_026418315.1 Bacteroidia bacterium | reverse complement strand
CATCTTGACTTTAATCTTGGTTTCAAAAAAATTGCATCTTGGACTTCTTTTACATATTCTGATTTTGGTGACTTAACAATGGGAAAAAATGCTAATCCTTTTTATCCCTACTCATTTGGATTGAGAGAATATTACGCAAAAAGAGAAAACAATATAGACGTAAAAATAAAAAATTCAGATAAATATAAGCAGGTTCAAAGTGGATACAGCCAATACGATTTGGTACAAAAAATACTTTTTAAGCAAAACGACTTTTCACAACACTTACTAAATATTCAATATTCCAACTCTTCAGATGTTCCAAGATACGACCGATTATCAGAATTTGCAGGGAATTTTCCTCGCTTTGCCGAGTGGTACTATGGCCCACAAAAAAGATTACTTACAGCGTATGATTTCCAGTATTCAAGAAAAACAGCCATATCCGATTTTGTAAGAATAATTCTCAATTATCAAAACATTGAAGAAAGCAGGCATAGCCGAAGGTTTAATAATAGCAGACGAAAAAGCCAAATAGAAGACGTTAGGGTTTATGGTTTCAATTTAGATGCTCTAAAAAAATGGGAAAAACATCATCTGCAATACGGATTGGATATTCAATATAATACCGTACAATCTACTGCGAAGTTCACTGACATTACCACCAATACCCAAACTCCTGCCGATACCCGATATCCTGATGGGAGTAACCAAATGACTTGGACATCTTGTTATCTTTCTCATAAGTGGTTTATTCAAAATGAAAAAATTATATTGGTAGATGGTATTCGTGTTGGTAAAGCGTATCTTCATTCTAAATTTAATGATACTACCTTCTTCAAATTTCCTTTCAGAGAAGCCAAACAAGATAATTGGACTTACTCAGGGAATGTAGGGCTCATTCACAATATTAATCCACAATGGAAATTTTCATTTATCGTTTCCAGTGGATTTCGTGTACCCAATGTAGATGACCTTGGAAAAGTGTTTGATACAAAGCCGGGCAGCGTGATAGTACCTAATCCTAATATCAAGCCCGAAAAAACAATTAATGAAGATATTTCTTTACAATATTTCTTTGGAAAGAATAGTTATTTTTCAAACACTCTATTTTACACTCAAATTTTTGATGCAATTGTAACCGATAAATTTCAATACAATGGTCAGGATTCCATTGTGTATAATGGTGTAAAAAGTCAGGTTTTAGCCAATCAAAATAAAAGGAAAGCATACATTTATGGTTTTTCATCCGAACTCGTAATAGAACCACAGCCCTTTATAGATTTTAGTTTTTCTCTTAACTACACTTATGGACGAATCAAAACAGATACTAGCGATTATCCCCTTGACCACATACCACCATTATTTGGAAAAGTTTCTTTCCGGTACAAACCATCAAAAAATCTGAATCTCCAGATATTCAGCATATTTAATGGACCTAAGCAATTGAAAGATTATAATCTTTTTGGCGAAGACAATCTTCAGTATGCACCTTCAACCGGCACCCCCGCATGGTTTACGCTTAATTTGAGATTCCAATACAAAGTTGTAAAGTATCTTTCATTTATTGGTGGAATAGATAATATTTTAGATACCCAATACCGAACATTTTCCAGCGGTATAAATGCTCCAGGTAGAAATATTTTTGCAGCAATCAGAGTAAATTTATGAAGGTAAACCATATACCACTTTTTACCACTTATCATTCATTTTTTGACTATTTTTTCATCTAAAAGCACCATTTCTCATCCATCTCTAATCTGAATTTGAAAATGGGTTATCCACAATGAAAAGGATAACCCTTTTTCTTTTTATTTTATTTTATACCTAAAACACTAAATTTTTCAATGTATTGAGAAAAAAATTAAAATATTTTTTTATCCACAATCATTGTTGATAATCTAAAATTATCCACAAGGTGGTAAAAAGTGGTAAAAAGTGGTAAAAAATAGAAATTTTTTCCATATTTTAGCACCCAAATTCCTGTAGCCCCTTTTATATGCTTACACTTATCGGCGAATATGACTGCAAAGTAGAT
>JAOABO010000065.1:0-7624 GCA_026418315.1 Bacteroidia bacterium | reverse complement strand
TCTCCATATTTTAGCACCCAAATTCCTGTAGCCCCTTTTATATGCTTACACTTATCGGCGAATATGACTGCAAAGTAGATGCAAAAAACCGCCTGCTTTTTCCATCTGACTTGAAAAAGCAGTTAGGAAACGCTTTTGACAGGGGCTTTGTTGCCAACAGAAACTTACATCAATCTTGTATTACATTATATCCAATGCAGGAATGGGAATTGCTGAATGAAAAATTAAGCAAATTGAATCGCCTCATTAAATCAAATGATATATTCATAAGAAAATTTATGGGCGGAGCAACCATTTGTACACCCGACTCTGCCGGTAGAATTCTCATTCCTCGACCGCTTGCAGAATATGCCCAAATTAAATCAGACATTAAAGTAATTGGAAGCAATAATATTATTGAAATATGGGACAAAGAACTCTACAATAACTTTTTACAACAAGATATAGATATAGAAAAACTGGCCAACGAAATTTTTGCTTCTCCTCACTCTAAAAGCGAATAATTTTTTTCAACACTTTTAATCAACATGTCTGCTACTCAAACATACCATATTTCTGTAATGCTTAAAGAAAGTATAGAGTATCTGAACATTATACCCAATGGTATATATGTAGATGCTACTTTTGGTGGTGGCGGACATGCTCGTGCCATTCTGAATCAACTCTCTGATAAAGGAAGATTATTTGCTTTTGACCAAGATAAAGACGCTCAAAAAAATGTTTTTCAGGATAAAAGATTCACCCTCATACCACATAATTTTTCTTACATTACTCAATGGCTTCATTACTATGGCATTGAACAAGTAAATGGAATATTGGCCGATTTAGGCGTTTCACTCCATCAGTTTTCCGCCCCGGAAAGAGGATTTTCATACAGATACAACGCTCCTTTGGATATGCGCATGAATCAAAATCAAAACATAACGGCATCCGATGTGGTTAATAATTATTCGCAGCAACAGTTGGAAAAAATGTTCTACGAATATGCAGATCTGAAAAATGCCAAAAAGATTGCTTACCATATTCTTCAATATCGCTTTGACAAAAAGATTGAAACAACTTTTGATTTGGTGAATGCTCTTCAACCTGTTTTACCCAAAACTAATGACTATCCTATATTATCAAAAATC
Organism: Bacteroidia bacterium; assembly: GCA_026418315.1. Classification (GTDB taxonomy): domain Bacteria; phylum Bacteroidota; class Bacteroidia; order B-17B0; family Aurantibacillaceae; genus BPGX01. The sequence goes on along the minus strand of JAOABO010000065.1, from coordinate 6,494 downwards.
TTTCAAGCCATTAGAATTGAAGTAAATAAGGAAATTGATAATCTAAAATCTTTCTTGAATCAAACTTATACTTTGCTTGCTCCAGGTGGTCGATTAGTAATACTCACCTATCATTCTCTGGAAGATAAGATCGTCAAACATTTTATGGTACATGGACATACAGATAAAGAACTTCAACCCGACCCCATTTATGGCAAAATAGTTTACCCATTTCGTTTACTTACTAAGAAAGCCGTTTTGCCAACTCCAGAAGAAATATCTAAAAATCCTCAATCCAGAAGTGCTAAACTAAGATGTGTTGAAAAGATTTAAACCCATTCAGCATGCCAAAAAACAAAATAATACAAAACAATACGATTAATCCCAATATTACCAATGAAGAGAATAAAAAACAACAAGTTGATAAACCCGCTTCAAAAGGTATCATTATTAAAATATTATCAAAAATTTTTGGTGGAAAGTACCTGGAAAATCAAATGGTTATTGAAAACATACCTTTTTTTATATTCCTCATATTCATTGGACTACTTTACATCACAAATACCAACATAGCCGATAAAAAAATAAGAAATATCAATAAATTAAACAAAGAACTGAAAGAATTGCGTTCTGAATACATTATTACAAAATCTGAATTAATGTTTCTGAATAAACAAAGTGAAATTGCTAAAAGATTAGAACCCTTGGGAATTAAAGAGATATCTCAACAACCCTATTTAATTATCTCTCCCGACTCAACACTCCGAATTTACTAAAATAAAAAATGAATAAATCTCTGAACATAAAAACCAATCTTACTTTTATATTTTTCTTCTCATTAAGTATTCTTATTAGTTACAAAATTTATATTATTCAATTTAAAGAGGGTGAATATTGGAGAAAAAAATCCAAAGAAATCACAACAAAATTTGTAGAAGTAGAAGCATCGCGCGGAAATATCTATGACCAAAACTATAATTTATTAGCCACTTCTATTCCCATTTATGATATTGGAATAGATGTCAATGTGCCCGGATTAGATGACAAAACTTTTAATTCTCAAAAAGATTCACTAGCATTAATGCTTAATAAGTTATTTCCTGAAAAATCAAAAAAAGAATATCTAAAAGCATTAAACAAAGCCCGTCAGGAAAATGACCGATATATTTTACTAAAAAGAAAAGTAACCTATCAGCAACTTCAGCAGATAAAAAACCTCCCTATTCTTCGTAATGGGAAAAAAGGTGGACTGGTAGTATTTCAAACAAGCAAAAGAATTCTTCCATTCAAATATCTTGCTGCACGTACCATTGGTCTGGCAAGAGAAAATATTAAACCTGTTGGATTAGAAGGAGCCTACGACTCTACGCTCAAAGGAAAATCAGGTAAACGGTTGATGCAAAAAATTGCCGGCGATGTGTGGCGACCTGTAAATGATGACGAAGAAATTCAAGCCAAAAATGGCAACGATATTGTAACCACTTTAGATATTAATATTCAGGATGTAGCAGAACACGCCCTCTTAAAAGCACTTATAAAAAATCAGGCCAGCCATGGCAGTGTCATTCTCATTGAAACTAAAACAGGAAAAATCAAAGCCATTGCCAACCTCAAACAAAAAGACAGTGTTACCTACGAAGAAGAACTCAATTATGCTATTGGTTATCCTTCCGAACCTGGTTCTACATTTAAGTTAGCATCTGCTCTTGCATTATTGGAAGAATATGATATAGACATCAATGAAAAAATAAATGTAGGTAATGGTGAATGTACTTATTACAATCAAAAAATGAAAGATGCCCATCCTCCCCACTCCGATGTTATTACTTTTGAAGATGCATTCAAAACATCTTCTAATGTTGGTATCAGTAAAATTGTAACCAAGTATTTTTCTAAAAACCCTGACCGATTTGTTTATCATCTCAGCCGCTTTCACTTAGATAAGCCCTACAATATTGACCTCCCAGGTGAAGGAATCCCAAAAATCAAAAAACCAAAAGACAAAGATTGGTATGGCACTACTTTACCATGGATGAGTATTGGCTACGAAAGTATGCTCACACCCTTACATATTTTAATGTTATATAATCTGGTAGCAAACAATGGTACTATAATGAAACCCATGTTTGTTGAAAGAATAGAATATAACGGAAGAACAATAAAACAATTTCAACCTGAAATACTTGCCGCCAACATTTTAAAACCTTCTACTATACAGAAAGCAAAAAAAATAATGCGTGCCGTTGTGGAAAGTGGTACCGCTAAAGCACTTAACATATCTTCATTCAAGGTAGCAGGAAAAACCGGAACAGCACAAATTGCCAAAAAAGGAAAATACTATACCTCTGAAAATGATAAAACCTACTTAGCTTCATTTGTAGGATTCTTCCCATTAGAAAATCCCTTATACACTTGTATTGTAACTATTAGTTCTCCAAGTAAAGGCATCTATTATGGTGGCTTGGTAGCAGGACCTGTGTTTAAAGAAATTGCTGAAAAAGTATATTCCACAAACTTACAAAGCATACCTCCCCTGAATAATTTACCTGATAACTTAATACACTTACCTTTCATTGCTGGCACTCATCCAAAAAAATTATTATATATTTCTAAACAACTCAAATTACCCGTTAATCCTGATACTTCCTTTCAGCTCATCTCTCCATTTTATCCAGACAGCATTCATTACTCTCAAAAAACAACTGATGTTCTTAAATTTATTCAAAAAAACACAATGCCCAACCTTACAGGCTTATCCTTAAAAGAAACCTTACCTATTTTAGAACAAAAAGGATTAAAAGTAATCATCCATGGCGAAGGATGGATTACTCATCAATCTATTCCTCCTAATTCTAAAATTGAAAAAGGACAAAAACTCACTTTGACTCTTAATAGAATATGAAATTATTATCCGATATAATTGGTTCTATCCAAACCGTTCAAATGATTGGAAATACCAATATTCCCATTCATGCTATTTCCAATAACTCAAAAAATATTACACAACATTCATTGTTTGCCGCTATTAGAGGAACAACTACCGATGGTCATCTGTATATACAAGATGCTATTCAAAAGGGCGCTACTGCCATTCTTTGTGAACAACTGCCAGTTTCACTCAACAATTCTATCACTTATCTTGTAGTAGAAGATGCTGCAAAAGCAATTGGACACATTGCCCATCACTTCTTTGACAAACCATCTGAACAATTAAACTTAATTGGCGTAACCGGAACCAATGGAAAAACCACATCGGTTACTTTACTGTATCAGTTATTTTCATTATTGGGCTATACATGCGGTTTAATCTCTACCGTAGAAAATAAAATTGGAAATCAAACCATACCATCTACACACACCACGCCCGATGCTATTCAGATGAATCAGTTACTTAAACAAATGCTGGATAAAGGATGTCAATATGTATTTACCGAAGTAAGTTCAATAGGTGTACATCAAAAACGGATAGAAGGATTGCATTTTAGGGGCGGTGCATTTACCAATCTTACACACGACCATTTAGATTATCATAAAACATTTGAAAATTACAGAGATTGTAAAAAACAATTTTTTGACTACTTACCTGAAACTGCCTTTGCAATTACCAACAAAGACGATAAGAATGGATTATACATGCTTCAAAATACTAAAGCACAAAAATATACTTATGCCCTGCAAACATTAGCCGACTTCAAAGCCAAAATTTTAGAACAACACGTCAATGGCACTCTTATTCAGTTGAATGGTAAAGAACTGTGGATTAAACTCATCGGAAAGTTCAATGTATATAATGTTCTGTTGGTGTATGCCATAGCAAAAATTCTTGGCCAAGATGAAGAAACTATTTTAAAACACATCAGCAATTTAAATCCTGCCAAAGGTCGTTTTCAAATTATTCATCACCACGGCATCACAGGTATTGTAGATTATGCTCATACCCCCGATGCATTGGAAAACGTTTTGAAAACCATCAAAGAATTAAAACAAGACCATCAAAAAATAATAACAGTAATAGGTTGTGGAGGAAACAGAGACGCCGCCAAAAGACCAGTAATGGCTCAAATTGCCTGCCAATACAGCGACAAAGTAATATTTACATCAGATAATCCAAGAGACGAAAAACCAGAAGATATTATTCAACAAATGGAAAGCGGTATATCGCTTACCGATAAAAGAAAAGCAATGAGCATTGTTAATAGAGAAGAAGCCATTAAAACTGCTATTCACTTGACGGAAGACGAAGACATCATTTTACTGGCGGGGAAAGGTCACGAGACATATCAAGAAATAAAAGGAGTAAAATATCCTTTTGATGACTATGAAAAATTATCTACCTACTTACAACAAATAAAAACAAATTAATGCTTTACTATTTATTCAAATATCTGTATGAATTTCATCATATTCCGGGAACAGGCGTTTTTCGCTATATCACATTTCGTGCAGCATTGGCACTTATTTTTTCTTTAGTTATTTCTTTATTGTTTGGTAAAAAAATCATTGAGCTAATACGAAAAAAACAAATAGGAGAAACCATTCGTGATTTGGGACTGGAGGGCGAAAAACAAAAAGCAGGAACGCCTACAATGGGAGGCATTATCATAATTGCTGCAATTCTTATTCCCACTTTGCTTCTTGCCAAGCTGAATAATATTTATATTATTTTAATGCTCATTACTACTTTGTGGCTTGGTACCATTGGTTTTTTAGATGACTATATAAAAGTATTCAAAAAAGATAAAGAAGGTTTAAAAGGAAGATTCAAGGTAGTCGGTCAAATTGGAATAGGATTAATTGTGGCCATTATTTTATACTTTCATCCCGACGTGGTTATTCGTGAACGTATTATTTCTAATCAAAAAGATGCATGGGCTTATCTTGATGACAAGAAAGCGAGTAATCAGGAACAAATCAACATTCCGATTTATGCTAAAAATGAAACCAAATGTTTAAAAACCACTATTCCATTTGTCAAAAACAATGAATTAAATTATTCAAAATTAATTGCATGGTTATGTGATGATTGTGAAAAATATGGATGGATTATTTTTATTCCCATAGTTATATTGATTGTTACAGCAGTTTCGAACGGAGCTAATATTACTGATGGTATTGATGGATTGGCAAGCGGCACAAGCGCTATTATTGGTGTAACACTGGGTATTTTGGCTTATGTGTCAGGAAATAAAATCTTTTCAGATTATTTGAATATTATGTTCATTCCTAATACAGGTGAACTGGTTATTTTTATTTCTGCCTTTGTAGGTGCCTGTATTGGATTTTTATGGTACAATACTTACCCCGCACAAGTGTTTATGGGTGATACAGGAAGTTTAACTTTAGGAGGTATCATTGCTGTGTTTGCTATTGCTATTAGAAAAGAATTATTGTTACCTATTTTATGTGGTATTTTCTTAGTAGAAAACTTATCCGTGATATTACAGGTGGCGTACTTTAAGTATCAAAAGAGAAAAAGAGGAATTGAGTATGCACGCGAGCATCGTCTTTTCAAGATGGCACCCTTGCATCATCATTACCAAAAAATGGGATATCACGAGGCAAAAATTGTAATGCGATTTTTGATTGTAGGCATTTTATTGGCTGCATTGTCCATCATTACTTTAAAACTAAGATAAAACTACAATGAATAAAAGAGTAGTCATATTAGGTGCAGGAGAATCAGGTGTAGGCTCTGCTATTTTAGCTAAGAAGCAGGGTTATGAAGTATTTGTATCGGATAATGGAAACATTGTACCTAATTATTTAGAAGAATTAAAAAAACATGATTTAGATTATGAACAAGGTAAACACACAGAAGATAAAATTTTAACTGCCGATGAAGTAATCATTAGTCCGGGTATTCCATTAACTGTTCCGATAGTAACAAAAATTAAAGATAAAAATATACCTATCATATCTGAACTTGATTTTGCTCAACGTTTTACATCTTCTAAAATCATTGCAGTAACCGGAACTAATGGAAAATCCACCACCACCTCGTGGATATACCACACATTCAAATTAGCCGGCTATAATGTGTGTCTGGCTGGCAACATTGGCAACAGTTTTGCAAGAGAAGTGGCATATCATCAGTATGATTGGTATGTGTTGGAGGTAAGCTCTTTTCAATTAGACAGCAGTTACACCTTTCATCCTTACATAGCTATTATCACAAATATATCGCGGAATCATCTAAATCGTTACGATAATTCAATGGAAAAATACATTGCTGCCAAATTCAGAATAGTACAAAACCAAACGCAAGAAGATTATTTTATATACAATATAGACGATGAAAATATTACCCAACATCTTGAAAAAAAAAATATTTTATCCAAACAACTGCCCTTCTCTCTGAATCAAAAATTAAACAGAGATGGAGCATGGATAGAAAACAATCAAATCACTATACAAATCAACCAATCAAAAACAACAATTATGGATGTAGTAGAATTAGCACTCAAAGGCAGGCATAACATTTACAATGCCTTAGCCACTGCCATACCTTCAAAGGT
>JAOABO010000064.1 GCA_026418315.1 Bacteroidia bacterium | reverse complement strand
GTACCAATATTTTCAAAATACGAATATTACTTTGTATATGAAAAATGGAAATATCAAAACATAAGCTTAGATATGATGATAAGATTATCCATAGAACCTAAAAAGAAAGATAGAGTATTACCCGGATTTTCTGTTCACTATGTATATGCTCCTGACCAGGTAAAAAGTGGTATTAAAAATTTTGGATGGCTTTGGGATTTAAAGTTTATTTTATGGAAAAAAAGAAAGTAGTAATTAAATTGATTTTGGTATCTCTTGGAATATGGATGAGTTGTTGTACTTTGAAGAAAGAGAATATTACTATAGATACTAATCATTTCAATTATGGCATTAAATTCAACAAGGGAGAATGGGTATATTTTTGTTCTGCTTTACCGGATAATTTTCAAGCAACAAAAAGCTATACGATGTCTGTTCAAATTAATAAGGACAGTAAAGATACCACATTTCGATGCAGCGCGGAATGTTATAATCTCAATCAGGATGTGGTGGGAAAATACTTTATTCGTCTTGTTTTTAGTATTTCTTCTTTTCGTGGAAAAGGTTTTTATGATAAAAGCAAACTTTATATTAGAGTAGATTTCAGTGAAGATGTTATATCTATACCTGTTGGTTGTGCAGACAAGTTTGATGGTTATTTTATAATGAATAATTTTGATTGGAGTGAGATGACGGGGCAGGGAACATTTTATTTTAAAATATTCGGTTCATTTCCGTGCAGCGGAGTGTCAATGGATACTGTTTATTTTAATAATGGATTTTTAACTTATTAAATATGAAACATTATCTACATAACTTATATATTTTAATTTTAGTGACCATTATTCATGATTCTTTAGTTTCTCAAATAGATTCAAGTAATAGAAAGGTTATACATTTTACAAATAATGAATTTGTCCGCAATATCAATCCAAATCATTGGGATACAGGATTACTATACTTAGGTTCCGATTCATTGATAATGAAGTTTATGGACAATAAAGATGATACTATTATTACAAATAGTATATTATTCAGAGATGTGTTATATGGTATTGTCAAGAACTCCTTATTCAGAGATACAAACTCATCATTAAAGAAAACTAATCTTGACAATTTATTCATTGAAGCACATAACTTGTATAATGATTCAAATATTATTCCAATAGGAGTTATAAATGTAGAATTTAATATAATTAAAAAATCAGCAATTGACTCTGGTTATATTAGTATTAATAATAATGATTATCTTACAGAGAATACAGATAACATTCAAAATATATATGATAAAAGAAGAGTATGTCTTATAGCACCGTTAATTCTTTTAATAGATAAGGAGAATATTTCTTTTAAATTGAAAAGAAGATTTATATTCCAAAATACGAATGATACAATTACCTTGGTATCATCAAATGGGTTTAATTACAAAGAAAACAATAGTATTTATGTTGATAGAGACAAAGTATTCCGATTAATTAATAATAATCTTACTAATAATTCATATAAATTTCAAGTGATTAAGATCTCTCATTTGAGTGATGATTATGAATTTTATGTTGGTGGATATTCAAATGATCCAGATGATCTGGTAGGAAAAGCAACTATTCGGTATGGATGTGGTAATAATTCTAAAACTGTAAAGAAGCCTTTTATTTTTGTAGAGGGATTTGACCCAGGTATGAATGCAGGTCAATTAAATAACTTTGGACTATTAAATTGGTCAATATTTTCCAATTGGGATAATCAGGATCTTGGAGATTTAGATAAAGATGGTATATTGGATTATCAAAATTTACAGAAAGGAAAAATATTGGTAAACAAATTAGTTGATGAGGGTTTTGATGTTATCTACTTAGAATTCAAGAATAGTACCAGAGATATAGAGGAAAATGTAAGGGTTTTGGAAACATTGTTGTTGTATATTGACCAAACAAAGTCTTCAAAACACCAAATCATTTTGGCCGGTGGAAGCATGGGTGGACTAATTACTAAACTAGCTGCATATAAATTCAACACTGTTTGGAAGAAAAACGGGATCCGCGCATGGATTACTTTCGACTCTCCACATTACGGAGCAAATATTCCATTAGGAGATCAATATTTTGTTAAATTCTTTGGAGAAGGGCTTGGTTCTGACGCTGAAGCTGAGTGGGCAAAAAAAGTATTAAACACACCGGCAGCACAACAAATGTTAATATCACACTACTTGGATGATTATGGAGGTAGAGCATATAATGGTAACAATATACTAGGAAATATCAATTATCCACTTTATATTAGAAAACGTATTGCCATTTCTAACGGGAGTAATAAAGGAGTAAATGGAAATCAGGGTTTTGGATGGGGGACTTTAATGGTTGATATGCTCTCATCTTGCAAGCCCAGTCATATTATAAAGTACTTAGAAGCAAGAGGTAGGGCTAAAATATGGGCTGTTCCAGACAATGATAATACTTTTTATATTATATTTGATGCGCAAAAGCAAGAATGTACATTTTGGACAATACTCGAAAGTATGAAAGTATATTCAATTAATAGCAGTGCTGTTGATAATGCACCTGGAGGTATGAGATACACAAATAAATCTTTGGTATATAAGGGAGGCACTGCATACCATCCTAATCATTGCTTTATACCCACCTTAAGTTCTCTCGGGTTTGATAAAGGTAATTTGTGGGTATTTGGCTATTCTTCAACTCCAACTTTTTACTATAACATTCGAAGCAATTTTTTCTTGAATCCCCAATTTAATTTTCTACCAAACTCAAATATTTTATATCTAAAAAATCCAAATTACACAACAACTCTATTTAATATTCTATATGCTCCAGATGATAATCAACAACACGTAGAGATTACAGATGATAATATCAATTTCATTATGAATGAAATATCTCCATTTGATTTATATTTACAAAATGAAGTTTACCCTAATCCAAATTTTTCAAATGAAGAAGATGTGTTTGAAGCCCGTAATACAATTACAGCGGGTAAAAATGTAACCTCAAAAACTTCTGTTGGTGATTTTGTGGTCAATCCAGGTGCAGATATAACATTCAGAGCGGGCGACAAAATCGTATTAAAAGATGGATTCAAAGCAAAAGAAGGTTCTCATTTCAGAGCATATATAGATCCCTTCCCCTGTGTACCATCTAATAGATTATCTCAATCAGAGGAAAATGCTAATAATGAAACAAAAGAGAAAAATTTTTCTAATAATGTAGTAATGATGAACCAAAATGAAACCAATTATTATGTAAACAATGGCAGAAAACAATATTTTCTACTCCTTCCCAATCCCGCCAACACCTCTGTTTTTATTCAATCAGCCATCAATATTCAAAGTATTATTCTTCAGGACATCAGTGGAAAAATACTTTTACAAAAAGCATTTAAAGGAGAAACTTCTGTAACATTGGATATTTCAAATATTCCTAATGGCTTGTATTTTGTACAAATACATACAGAGCAAGGTGTAGTTACAGAAAAATTAGTAGTGCAGCATTAAACAAAGAATACCTATTATCAAAATGATTTTTTATAGGGGGGTAGAATAAGCACCATTTGGTTATTTAAGAATTAAAAAAGTACTGTGTTGCTTATAATTCTACTTGTACTTTTGCTAAATCGTCTGACTGGTATTTTCCTGATTTTAATTTATCCACAATTTTTGAAAAGCTTTCAATCGTGTATTGAACGTCCTCTAATGTGTGAACGGCAGTGGGTATAAGTCGTAAAATAATCATGCCCTTTGGAATTACCGGGTAAGTAACCATAGAGCAAAAGACATTGAAGTTTTCTCTTAAATCATATACCATGTTGGTTGCTTCAGGGATAGAGCCATTTAAATACACTGGTGTAACGGGAGTGTTGGTGTTACCAATATCAAATCCGGCTTTCTTTAAGCCGCTTTGAAGTGCATTCGTAATTTCCCACAATTTTTCTCTGTACTCAGGATGTTTACGCATGAGTTCCAATCTTTTTAAGGCACCTATAACAATAGGCATTGGTAAACTTTTCGCAAATATTTGAGAACGCATGTTATATCTTAAATATGTTACAATCTCTTTTTCTGAACTAATAAATCCACCAATCAATGCAAAGGACTTGGCAAATGTTCCAAAATAAATATCAATCCCGTTTTGGCAATTTTGTTCTTGTCCTGTTCCTCCGCCGGTTTTGCCTAAAACACCTATGCCATGTGCATCATCTACAAACAATCTAAATGAGTATTTTTTCTTTAATGCCACTATTTCCTTTAATTTCCCCTGGTCGCCTCTCATTCCAAATACACCTTCGGTTAAAACCAAAATTCCTCCACCTGTTTCTTGTACTATTTTTTGTGCTCGTTGTAATTGCTTTTCGCAATCTTCCACATCATTATGTTTGAACACAAATCTTTTTCCCATGTGTAGCCGGACACCATCAATAATACAGGCATGGCTCTCAGCATCGTATACGATTACATCTCGTCTATCTACCAAGGCATCTATTGCCGATACCATTCCCTGATAACCATAATTACATAATATTGTGTCAGGTTTATTAACAAACTCTGATAGTTCTTTTTCTAATTGTTCATGATAAACAGAGTTGCCACTCATCATTCTTGCTCCCATAGGGGCCGCTAATCCAAATTTTGCAGCTGCTTCTGCATCTGTTTTTCTTACTTCATGGTGGTTAGCCAAACCAAGATAGTTATTTAAACTCCAGTTGAGTAATTTTTTACCTCTGAACATCATGTAAGGACCAATATCGCCTTCCAGCTTGGGGAAAGTAAAGTATCCATGAGCTTTGGAAGAATACATGCCAAGCGGACCCATATTGGCTTTTACCTTATCAAAAATATCTCTCATATCAATTTTTTGTGCAAATATACAGGAAATAAAGCATTCAGAAAATAATTGAAATCTACCTTAAGGAATTATTTCATTCTCATTCTTTCTGATAAGTACTGCATATCAAACTCTTTTTTATTAAAACATTCTATCCATTTCTCTTTGGGCATTAATTGCAACATATAATTGTCTTGCATGTTTTCAATTTTATACCTGCAAATTTGTTCAGCAGAGTAGTCCCACCTTGGATTAACTATGTCAAACATCAATACTACTCTGTCCTGATTAGTATTATTCCATGCTTCATGTTCAAAAGAATCGTCTAAAATCAACAATTTTCCCGCTTTCCATTGTTTAACTTCATGACCTACTCTTATTCCTATGTCGCCATCAGGAATAATTAAACCCAAATGCACTCTTAAAACCATTTTGGTGAACCCTTTGTGCGGCAGTATTCTTGTTTGTGCAGGTAAATATGAAAAATCTGCAGAAATAATATTGGGGTTAGATTGAAGTAAACTACTGGTTACCTTACATAAAGCATGATTGATAGGATTATCAATACCAAAAAAGCGAAAAGAAAATACTTTCCATGTATTTTTACTGTTTTTATCTACATAGTGCGGAAAAGTATCCAACCAAAATCCTGACTGATTATTTTTTACATTTAAAAATTCGTTTTTGATGGATTCTGCATGTTTTTCAAATATCAATAATTCGGGAAATTCTTCTGCATCATAAAAGTACTTGGGATTTTTTTCTGTAAACTCACCACTCATATTTTGTTTTTTGCAAATCTATAAAATAACAAACAAATAAAATGTCATGATTTTTATCATATTGGTAATTGTTTTTTCATCCTGATTATATTTAATATGTAAGTAAAAAATTTTCTACCTTCGCAGCCAAAAATTTTTATGCCGTTTATTCATACCGTCATAGGAAGACAAATTTTAGATTCAAGAGGTAACCCAACAGTAGAAGCAGAAGTATATACAGATGCCGGCGTTATTGGCAGAGCAGCGGTTCCTTCAGGAGCATCTACAGGTAAGCATGAGGCGGTAGAATTAAGAGATAACGATAAGTTACAATATCTTGGTAAAAGTGTTACCAAAGCAGTCAACAACATTAACACTGTAATAAAAGAAAAAATCAGTGGAATGTATGTTTTTGACCAGGAAGAGATTGACAGCGTTTTGATAGAACTGGATGGCACAGACAACAAATCGAATCTTGGTGCTAACGCCATTTTAGCAGTATCATTAGCCGTAGCCAAAGCAGCTGCTGAAGAATCTCGCTTGCCATTATACAGATATGTAGGAGGAGTGGGTGCCAATCTTTTACCTATACCATTAATGAATATTCTGAATGGCGGTGCACATGCAGACAATGGAATAGATTTTCAGGAGTTTATGATAGTGCCGGTAGGTGCCGATACATTTAGTGATTCATTAAGAATGGGTGTAGAAGTGTTTCATCATTTAAAGAATGTTTTGAAAGATAAAGGGCTGAATACTGCAGTAGGTGATGAAGGCGGCTTTGCACCCAATATTAAAAATAATGAAGAAGCACTAAAGTATGTTTTAATGGCCATTGAAAAAGCAGGATACAAGCCGGGAGAAGACATATTTATTGCTCTTGATGCTGCTTCTTCAGAATTTTATGATGTTAAAAATAAAGTGTATCACTTCAAAAAATCTTCCGGAGAAAAACTTTCATCAAAAGACATGGTCAGTTTTTGGAAAGAATGGAAAAACAAGTATCCGATTATTTCCATTGAAGATGGTTGTGCAGAAGATGATTGGGAAGGATGGCAATTATTAACTCAGGAGTTAAGCGGTATACAGTTAGTAGGAGATGATTTGTTTGTTACAAATACTGAAAGAATTGCAAAAGGTATTTCTGATGGCGTTGCCAATTCTGTCTTGATTAAAGTGAACCAAATAGGTACTTTAACCGAAACCATTGCTGCAGTAAACATGGCACATACCAATTCATATACCACTGTAATGAGTCATAGAAGCGGAGAGACAGAAGACACCACTATTGCAGACCTTGCAGTAGCATTACGATGCGGACAAATTAAAACCGGCTCAGCATCTCGTACAGACAGAATTGCTAAATACAACCAATTATTAAGAATAGAAGAATCGTTGGGGAATTCTGCGCACTTTCTTGGAAAAAACTTTAAATTCGTACCATAAAAAATTTAATATATAAAACATAAGAATCAAAATTAAATATGGAAACGTTAAAAAATAAATTCAGGGAAAAAGCATCGCAATTAAATGCAGAAATTAAAGACATGCTTGCTAAGCATGGTAATATGAAGCTGGGCGAATATACCATTGAGCAGATATACTCCGGAATGAAAGGCGTAATAGGTTTAATTACAGAAACATCTAAGCTAGATCCCTTGGAAGGTATTCGCTTCAGGGGTTTTTCCATACCCGAGCTTCGTCAGAAATTACCCAAAGTGAAAGGAAGTACTGAACCGTTGCCAGAAGGTTTGTTTTATCTTTTGCTTATTGGAGAAATACCTACCGAAGAGGATGTCAAAAACATTACCATTGACTGGCAAAGAAGAAGCAATGTGCCAAAACATGTATTTGATGTAATTGATGAATTACCCGTTAATGCCCATCCAATGACCCAATTTGTAACGGGCATTATGGCTATGCAAACAGAATCAGAATTTGCAAAAGCTTATGACAGAGGGATAAGCAAAAAGGAGTATTGGGAATATGTATATGAAGATACCATGAATTTAATTGCACGCGTTCCAAGAGTAGCGGCTTATGTGTATCGCAGAAAGTACAAAAACAATCAACACATAGAACCCAACTACAATTTGGATTGGGGCGCTAATTTTGCCCACATGCTTGGTTATTCTGATGCCAATTTTCAAAACTTAATGCGCTTATATTTAACTATACATGCCGATCATGAAGGTGGTAATGTTTCTGCACATACTACCCATTTGGTTGGCTCTGCACTGAGTGATCCTTATTTATCATTAGCTGCAGGATTAAACGGATTGGCAGGACCCTTACATGGATTAGCCAATCAGGAAGTAATTAAGTGGATTTTTCAATTGAAAGAAAATTTAGGTGGCGGCTTGCCTACTAAAGAACAAATTGCAGAATATATCAAAAAAACACTGGCAGAAGGAAAAGTAGTGCCGGGCTATGGGCATGCTGTGTTAAGAAAAACAGACCCAAGATTTACTGCCCAACAGGAATTTTACCGCACCTACATAAAACACGATGACATTTGTGAAATTGTTCAAATGATTTATGAAGTAGCACCACCTATATTAGAAGCCACCGGTAAAATTAAAAACCCGTGGCCTAATGTAGATGCTCATTCAGGTGCCTTATTAGTGCATTACGGAATGTTTGAGTATGATTATTATACTGTGCTGTTTGGTGTGTCTAGAGCATTAGGAGTGTTAGCCAGCTTAGTGTGGGATAGAGCATTGGGCTTACCTATTGAAAGGCCAGGATCAGTTACTACTGAGTGGATAAAAAATTATATCCAAAAACAATTAGCAGAACAAAATAAATAAACTCTGTTTTTGCTGTTGTTTTGTTGTGATTTTAAGGTTTTCTGTTATTTAAACAAGTTTGCTTATCATTATTAAATTCTTTAATTTTACAAACTTTACTTTTTATAGTATGAATATTGTGATTTTATCAAGAAATAAAAATTTATATTCTACCAAAAAATTAGTAGAAGCAGCAGAGCAAAGAGGACATCAAGTTCGGGTTATTGACCACATGAAATGTGTTTTAATTACTGAACAAGGACGACCACACATCTACTATGACGGAAAAGAACTCACCGATGTAGATGCGGTTATTCCAAGAATAGGGGCATCTGCTACTTTTTATGGTACAGCGGTTGTTCGTCAGTTTGAAATGATGAAGGTATTTACTGCCACCGAATCTCAGGCATTGGTTCGCTCAAGAGATAAGTTAAGAAGTTTACAAATCCTTGCCCGCGCAGGTATTGGCATTCCAAAAACGGCTTTTGCATACTCGCCAAAAGAAGTAGATATTGACTTGCTGATAGAGGCAGTAGGCGGTGCACCATGTGTCATTAAATTATTAGAAGGTACTCAAGGTATAGGTGTTATTTTAGCTGAAAATAAAAAAGCGGTTAAATCTGTTATAGAAGCTTTTCTAAAACTGGATGCACAAATTCTTGTACAGGAATATATTTCAGAATCCAATGGCGCAGACATTCGTGCTTTTGTAGTAGATGGAGAAGTAGTAGGCGCTATCAAAAGACAAGCAAAAGAAGGAGAATTCAGAAGTAATTTACATAGAGGGGGAACGGCATCTGTAGTTCAACTATCAAAGGCAGAAAGAGAGATTGCTATTAAATCTGCTAAAAAATTAGGACTAAACATAGCAGGAGTAGATATTCTTCAAAGTAAAAGAGGGCCATTGGTCATAGAAGTAAATTCTTCGCCCGGACTGGAAGGTATTGAAAAAGCAACCGGTATTAACATTGCTTCTAAAATAATAGAGTTTGTTGAAAGAAATGAATTCAATAAACCAGGAGAGTAATTTACAATGAGTGAAATGAAAAATATTCTGGTAGATTGTATCAGAGCCGCTATTGAAGCTGGTAAACTTATCAATGAAATTTATCAAACTTCTTTTGAAGTGAGCACCAAACCCGATAACACGCCCGTTACTGTGGCAGATCAATTATCCAGTAAAAAAATTATTTCTTTACTGAAAGATTATCAAATACCTATCGTTAGTGAAGAAGAAATACTGCCCTTACAAGCACAAGAAGGAATAAGCAAAACAAATACTTTTTTTATTATTGACCCACTGGATGGTACAAGAGAATTTATAAAAAAAAATGGAGAATTTACTATCAATATCGCATTGATTGAAAATAAAGAACCTGTTATGGGTATAGTATATGCTC
>JAOABO010000063.1:4806-9764 GCA_026418315.1 Bacteroidia bacterium | reverse complement strand
AGATAGTTGTATTAAAATTCTTGGTGTGTCTCCAGTGGTATCTTTAATAATTCTCTTTAGTTTATAGAAAAATTTCTCTAATTGTTTTTCCTCTTCCTCTTCCTCTTTCCCCCACTTAATCAACCCTTCATGCCGTAATTCTTCCAAAAAATATTTAAACTCATAAAAACTATCTCTCCTTTTTTCTGTCAATTTTTCTAAGAATTCTTCACTAATAATTTGATTTGTTTTTTTTAATATAACTTCTATTTTATCTAATATCTCAAAATCTCTTTGATTTTCCACCATCTTATTGATTTCCTCATTGATCTTAGGATCATTTTCATCATTCAAAAACATACATACGCGTATAGCTTCTTCGCTAGAATTAAAATCAATATAACTTGAAGATAAGAAAGCTTTTAATTTTTCAATTAAAACGTCTTCTTTAATTTTTTCTTCTCCCATAATTTTAATTTTTAATTGGTTAATGAATAAGTGAATAGTAGTTTTTATTAAAGGATAAAACCACTAAAAAATCCTTTGCTTGCAAGCCGGTTAGAATAATACCCTGCGCGCTACGGATATTATTCTGGGTGCAAATCTATGTCAGAAAAAAAAAAAAACAAATTTTTTTGATAGATTAAAAACAAACCATTGATTATCAATAATTTAAATTTTACCGCTTATTACTTTCAAAGCAGATGGCATTATTTGTATTTCAACACTTGTGTTTTTATTCAGTAACAAAGGTTCTCCATCAATATGAATGTATGTGGATTTTTTTATTACTAGTTTTACCTGCACTTTTTTACACTTTCTGTATATAACCGGCGCTTTTTCTTTTCTACTCAAAATATTCCACAACACATAAGGATACTTCCATATACTTATTTTTTCCAAGCTGACCATATTCAAATATCCATCTTTCACATCAGCCGATGGACACAAATAAAAATCATTTCCATACTGCGGTATATTCATAACCGATAGTATCAGGTATTTTTTTGGTGATAATAACTCTCCATCTATTTCAATTTCAGCTTGCACTGCCTGATGATAAACAAACTCCTTTAAACCTGCCCATATATATCCCAAAAGCCCTCTTACTTTTTGTTGTTCAAATCTTCCTGCAATATCTGCATCTACTCCTGCTCCCACCGCACAGGCAAAATACTTTTCTATTACATGAATACCCTCTGTTATCTTCACTTTACCTACATCTATAGTATGTACTTGACAACAACTTATTGTTTCAATCGCTTCTTCATTATTCAATGGAATATATAAACTCCTCGCCAATCCGTTACCCGAGCCCGATGGCAAAATGCCCAATATTTTATTCTGTTCAATCAAAACTGGTAAAAAACTATTGATAGTACCATCGCCTCCATTTACCACTATGTACTGAAACTGACTGTTTTGACTGTGTTGTAAAGCATATTCAAAATCAGCTTTCTTTTTGATAATAATTTTTTCAGATAACGGAAAATGTTTTTCAATAAAGTTGAATATCTCTTTTCGTTCTTTATCTTTTCCTGATAATGTGTTGATAATAAACAGGTATTGATTTTGCATATCTTAAATAAAATATAACAACACCGCACTGACTATTAAGCTGGCACCGGAAAGCAACCCGCTGTAATGCTCTATTTGATGAAAATTCAAACGGCGCGATAATTCATCAAAAAAGAAAATCCAAAACACAGAACTAACAAAAGACACTATAAAATAAATGAAAGAAATATACACAACATATTTCCAGTCCAGCATACCTCCTACAAAATATAACCCTGTTATTTCCATACAAGGCGACAATAACATGCCCAGCATCAATGCAGATATTTGCTTACGAACAGTTTTTTGTTGCATAATTTGATTTTCATGATACAAATGAAAATGATGATGATAGTGATGTCGGTAAATAAAATAAAAACCCAATACAATCAACACAAAAGATGAAAACAACTTTACTGAAACAGTGTGAATTAAAAAAGAACCCAGCAGGTAGCTCAACAATGAAATACCTATACCTATTAAAATAGTACTCAAAATATGTGCACTACTTAATAAAGATACAATGCGAAAAGTGTACAGTGTATTCCATTTATGTTGTTTTTTCAAAGCCATTACAGGCACCCAATGACTGGGTATAACGCCGTGTAGTAAACTTAAAAACACAACCGTAGTTAAAATTTCTATCTTCATTCATGATTAGTAAAAACGTTCAGCCATCAATCAAGCACAGCACATTATCAATATTTCTTACTTCACATTTTCAATGAGTAATGCACTGGCACCACCGCCCCCATTACATATTCCTGCTAATCCGTAGCGAGCGTTATTTTGCTTTAAAACATGGATTAAAGTAACAACAATTCTTGCTCCTGATGCGCCCAATGGGTGTCCAAGCGACACAGCACCACCATTGACATTCAATTTTTCTAAAGGAATATTCAGGATTTTAGCATTCGCCAATGCTACTACAGAAAATGCCTCATTAATTTCAAAGTAATCTATATCGCTCATTTTTAATCCTGCCCTTTGCACTGCTATGGGCATAGCTTTTGCGGGCGTAGTAGTGAACCATATTGGCTCTTGTTCGGCATCTGCATAAGAACGAATAATAGCCAAGGGTTTCAGCCCCAGTTTCTGTGCTTTTTCTTTACTCATCAATATGATAGCTGCAGCCCCGTCATTAATGGTAGAAGCATTGGCAGCAGTAATGGTGCCGTTTTTTTCAAAGGCCGGTTTGAGTTGTCTGAGTTTTTCAAAATTCACATTCTTGTATTCTTCATCTTCTGCAAAGACAAGTTTGCCTTTTTTAGTTTCAATCTCTACAGGAATTACTTCTTCTTTGAATTTGCCACTGGCCCATGCCTCGGCAGAACGTTTGTAAGACATAATAGCATAATCGTCTTGTTCTTCTCTGCTAATTTTGTATTCAGTAGCACAAACCTCTGCACAAGAGCCCATTATTTTGCCATCATAAGCGTCTAAAAGTCCATCTTTTTGAATGCCATCAATAAGCTGGGTGTTTCCAAACTTTGCTCCCCATCTATTGCTTTCCACATAATAAGGTGTCATACTCATATTTTCCATTCCCCCCGCCACCACCACATCGTTATCTCCAAGCATAATACTTTGTGCGCCCATCATAATGGACTTCATACCCGATGCGCATACTTTATTGATGGTGGTGCAAGGCACGTTATCAGGAATACCGGCATAACGAGCTGCTTGCCTTGCAGGTGCCTGCCCCACATTGGCCTGTAACACATTTCCCATCAACACTTCGTTCACTTCATTGGGGTTGAGTTTGATTTTTTCTAATGCTCCTTTAATAGCCGTTGCACCTAACTTAGTAGCAGATACAGAAGATAAACTTCCGCCAAAACTACCCATAGCCGTTCTTACTGCCGATACAATATATACTTCTCTTTTTTCCATAATAAACAATTTTCTGCAAAGATAGTTTTTCAATTACAAAATTACAAACCGTCTCATGCTTACCGGCATTAATCGAAACAAATTCTACGATGTTTATGCGTGTTTTTTAATGAGAAAGACCTGTTAAAAATCTTTACTTTTGCCTCATTATTAAACGCTTAACCAATCTATATGGTGTTCATTGCACTGTCAATCATTACAAGTGTAGTAATGTTAATCATACTTCGCTTGTTCGATGCTACCCAAACACATGTTTTTTATGCCTTAATACTCAATTATTTTTCTGCATTTATATGTGGCATCACAAACGCTTATATAGTGAGTGAGAACATAATTTTTGAAATACCCCGAGAAGCATGGATACTCACTGTTATTGAAGGTGTTATGTTTATCACCGTGTTTTATTGGATAGCTCAAACCACCAAGTATTTTGGAATATCAGTAGCATCAGTAGCCAACAAAATGAGTTTGGTATTTCCCGTTATATCAGCCCACATACTCTTTCAAGAGCCAATGGACACTATCCAGTGGGTAGGGCTATTACTGGCTGTGCTTTCAGTATATCTGGTAACTTATCGTGATAAGCAAAAAAGAATTCATCATCTGAATAAAACAGTGTATCCTGTTCTTGTATTGATAGGAAGCGGAATAATAGATAGTATCATTAATTATGGTAACAAAACTTATATAAGTCAAAATGAACAGCAACTTTTATTTAGCAGTTTTGTTTATTTGTTTGCTCTTATCACAGGTGTGTGTTATGTGTTTATATTACCAACCGACAAAAAAACTCAAAAAAAATTTTATTATCAGGATGCTTTTAGTTGGAAAAATACAATACTATTAGGTTTGCTACTGGGTATTCCAAATTATTTTAATTTGTACTTTATTATTCAGTCCTTAAATAGTAAAGTACTTTTAAGCGGACAAATTTTTTTGATTTTAAATTTAGGTAATATCGTTTTATCTACATTGGTTGGAATATTGCTATTTAAAGAAAAGATAAAGTGGATAAACTGGTTGGGAATAGGATGTGCCACTGTGTCTATGTTTTTAATAAAATGATATTTTATTTTTCTTTTTTTAGTTTTCCTACAATTCCTAATGGCAAAAAATATCCATTTACAGAAGGAATATAAAGTTCGCCGTATTCCAGTTGGCAATGCTGTTGTTGAGCAAAATCTACCAAAAGATTACGGGCAATCAAGGATGATAAACCCAATGAATATGCGTTTAATATCAACAAATGTCTTTGCGGATGCAGTAGTTGTAAAACATTATCTATCATTTCTCCGATTAACTCTTCTAATTTCCACTTTTCTCCTTTTGGTCCATGTCCATAAGCGGGCGGGTCTAATACAATACAGTGGTATTTGTTATCCTTTTTTACCTGTCTTTTTACAAAGGTAAGCGCATCTTCTACCATCCATCGGATGTTGGTAATATGGTTAAGTTGAGCATTTTCATTAGCCCAACTGACTACCTGCTTAATGCTATCTACATGCGTAACTTTTGCTCCGGCCAATGCT
>JAOABO010000063.1:0-4707 GCA_026418315.1 Bacteroidia bacterium | reverse complement strand
AGTTGAGCATTTTCATTAGCCCAACTGACTACCTGCTTAATGCTATCTACATGCGTAACTTTTGCTCCGGCCAATGCTCCTGCAATAGACGCTGCCCCTGTGTAGGCAAACAAATTGAGCATTTGAGCATCTTTTGTTTTACTTAAAAAAGAATGAATTTCACTCCAGTTCACCGATTGTTCAGGGAATACGCCTATATGTTTAAATCCGGTTAAGCTTAATTTTAACACAATCGATTTTTGATTATTCAATGGATACCTGAAAATCCATTTATCCGGTATATCTTTGTGTTTTTTCCATATACCACTATTACTTCCTTTTTGAATAAATTCAACATGGGCAAGTTCCAGCCATTTTTTTTCATTCCATTTGGGTTTCCATAGTGCTTGTGGTTCCGGGCGAATCAGAATGTATTTTCCAAAACGTTCTAATTTTTTAAAATTACCAATATCCAGTAATTCATAATCTTTCCAGTGTTCAACCTGATATGCTTGAATCATAATTAGTAAGGAATAACTGTTTTGTTTTGTTCTTTAGGCGGCGAATTATTTTGCTGATAGTTGGAGGGTTTTTGATTGTATTGTTCATAGTCGATATTTTCATCGTATCGCTTTCCTAATAAGCCAATCGTAAAAACAATTTGGGTGAGGTTGAAGTGAAGATTCGTCAAATCGCAATATTTTGGATTGTACATGTAGTACTCTTGTTTTCCTGAAAACGTTTTAATAATGGCCAAGTCAAAATAAAAGTTAGTAGTTTTGAATCCACAGCCCAAAGAAAACGCATTTCTCACATAATTGCCGCTTATTTGATTACCAAACGGACTACCATAAGACGCCCATCCCACCCGAAACATTACGGGCTTAGTATTAAGTTCTATGCCGGTTCTTAAATTGCCCGACATAGTATATTTTTCTCTGATTGCTTTATTGGCATTATCAAATACGCCTACATCTTGACTGCTTAATCGGCCATTACCATAATTAATTATTTCATAATCTGCATTTGCAGACAGTATATTTTTCAGAATATACGATAATGCTATACCTGCTTTAGAAGGTGTTGTTATAGAATAGTTATACAACCCACCTTCTTGAGGTACATTGAAAGTGATATTATAGCCATTATCCCAGTTAGTAATGAATGTATAATAATAAACGTCCTTTGCCTTGTACCATGTAGGAGAATGATAATACATGCCTATTCTTAAAAAATCAGTGGCACGCCATATAGTACCAATTTTAATATTAAAGCCCGTTGCAGTTGTAGTATAAGTAGATTGATAATGAAAATCTTTGATGCCACCTAATTTCGGATAATAATTAACTGTATAGGGATAAGAAGAGCTGATTGAAGAGTCAGGATTCATTCTTAAATACATTTGGTTTAAATCATCTATTTCTGCATAATCAGACGTATAGGAAAATCTCAGAAAAGGTATAGATAATGAGCCGCCAATATATACTGTTTCATCAATAGAATAGGCGTAAGAAAAATTTAACTCATTGATTCTGCCTGATTTATTTATTTTTTGAGATTGTAAAAATGATTTGGAAGTATCTATGTATGAAAAATATGAGTTTACATTATTGGTATCGCTCAAATCCAGCACATAAGCATTATAAGCCGCTCCTTCGTACAAAGGGTCAAGGTTTTTGGGAAACTTGCCTTTTGCATAGTCCAACATATCTAAAGTAATGGACTTACCGTGTGTTGGCCTGCCTTTTATTAGCACTTGCTGATTAAAATTTTGCAGTTGATTTAATGTAATTGCAAAGGTATATTTATTATTGATGTTTTTTTTGTCTGCACCCACCCCGGAAAGACCAATATAATTAAATGTGGTAGCAGGACTCATTTTATTATTGGAAGAACCATTAAAACGAGAAATCGTGTTGGCAAAATTCAAACCAAACGAAAAGTTCAAATCACTCTTCACCATAAGCCCCAAACCCGCAGGGTTATAGGAACTACAACTCATATCTCCACCTAATGCACCCATGGCGCCCGACATTCCTAAAAATCGGGTGGTACCGCCAATACCCAAATTAGAATATCTGATTACATCCTCATCGGTTTGTGAGTAAGTGAATAGACCGATTAAAAAAAATATAATAAAATACCGATATATCATGATTTTTTTATTTTGTTTCTGTGATAGGCCGTCATTTCCATCACTTTCATCAGTATTGTTTTTTCAATTTCCGTAAATTCCATGTTTCTGCGTTTGTACATTTCTGAAGCGGTTTCAAACATTTTATCAATATCATATTCTTCAATATGTTGAGCCCCACCCCATGTAAACGAAGGTATGTGTTTGGGCGGAAACCCTGAATTAAAAACATTGGCTGCCACACCCACTACTGTACCTGTATTAAACATGGTGTTAATCCCTGATTTTGAATGGTCTCCCATCATCAAACCACAAAATTGCAAACCCGTATTCACCAATTTATCTTCGACGTAGTTGTATATTTTCACTTTACCATAATTGTTTTTTAAGTTGCTATTATTAGTATCTGCTCCAAGGTTACACCATTCTCCTATTACAGAATTGCCAATAAATCCATCATGTGCTTTATTTGAAAATGAAAAAAATATTGAATTGTTTACTTCTCCTCCTACCTTACAGTGAGGTCCTATTGTAGTAGCCCCATATATTTTACTTCCCATTTTCAAGGTAGCCGATTGGCACAATGCCAGTGGCCCTCTGATTAAACTTCCTTCCATCACCTCTGCATTATCATCTATGAACACATAGCCAGTATTGGTATTAATAATACTGCCCTCTACCTTGGCTTTAGGAGAAATGTAAAGTTTTTTTTCTGAACCGATTAATTTATTAGAAGTGCCTAACAATCCCTGTGGTAAATTTGTAACGAACGTTTCAAAATCAAATTCAATCATTTTCTCATTCCACAAAAAAACCTGATAAGGAAATTGAAGACACTTTGCTTCTGAATGAATACTCTCCGACTGAAGCAATGCTTTTTGATAATGTGGATTTTGAGAATGAATAAAAAACTTGAGTTCTGCAAATGGAAATTGTACCGAAGTTTCTTGATATTTAATAAAGCCCTTGTATGCTATCAGTTGGTTGTTTTGTTGAATACCCTTGTAGATTTCTAATTTTTTTATCTGATTAATTGTTTTACTATCGGGGAGTAAAGCACTGTTGATAAATAACATTTCATCGTCTATATCCAAAATTGTATGATTGTTCAAATAGTCAGCTGTCAGCGGAATCACTTCACATTCAGGAAAAATTTTTTGCCATCTTTCTTTCATGGTATAAATACCTATTCTTATATCACTGATTGGTTTTGTAAAAGTAAAGGGCAATAAATTTGCCCAATTGTTTGGTAAATCAAAAAGTATAATCTTCATAATTCTTCTTTAGAATTTTGATTAGAAGGTGTGGGTTTTTTCTTATTAAAGGAATCTGTTTTTTTATCGTAACCATAAGGGCAATGTTTGCAACCGCTTTTACAACAATATCCTCTTTTTAAGTGATATTTTTCGGTGAAGATGATATAACCCTCTTCAGATAAGTAATAATCTTCAGGTTGTAAATCAAGCCTTTTCATAGTGGTAAATTTACAGAAAATAATATATTTGACATTAATACTGAAAAAACGATGTTCTATGATATGTTGATTTAAGTGTTTAGGTAGCAAAGTTATTGATTATTAAACATAAGTTAATTATAATGTTTTAGAAATAACGTTATTACAAAATAAACACAAATTGTGTTTATCTTGTATTTATTTCCTTAATCGTAAGTACACATCTCACATAATTCCTTACTTTTGTGCTAAAAAATTTTCATCAACATGACAGATAGTTTAGAAATAAAAAACCACCTTCTCACTTCACATCCATTATATTATCAATATTCTACTATTGTTAATAAAATTATAGAACAAAAACGTTTGTCTGAACAAGAAGGAGTTATTCTTTATCAAATTCAGGATTTATCCTATCTTGGCCTGTTAGCCGATTATGTCAACGTATTGAAAAATAACAATATAGTTTATTACAATCGAAACATTCATATAGAGCCCACCAACCTTTGCGTATATTCCTGTGCATTTTGTTCTTATTCCCGACTTATCAAACAAAAGGAAGAAGGGTGGCAATATACAGTGCAGGATATTATCAATATTCTCAAAAAATACGATGCCCAACCCATTACAGAAGTTCACATCACAGGCGGCGTTATTCCACAACAAGATTTAAATTTTTATGTTCAATTATTCCAATCTATTAAAGCACATCGACATATTCATATTAAAGCCCTTACCCCTGTTGAAATTCATTACATTGCCAAAAAAGCCAAAAAAACCTATGCAGAAGCACTACAAATATTAAGCGATGCAGGATTAGACAGTATGCCGGGCGGAGGTGCTGAAATTTTTAATCACGACATCCGAAAACAAATTGCAGGCGATAAATGTACCACCGAACAATGGCTCGACATTCACCGAACATGGCATTTGATGGGAAAAAAATCCAATGCCACCATGCTCTATGGACATATTGAAAATTATGAACATCGCATAGAACACATGAATATGTTAAGACAATTACAAGACGAAACCAATGGATTTCAGGCCTTTATTCCGCTAAAATTTCGTAACAAAAACAATCAGATGAGCCACATTCCCGAAGTCAGTATTATTGAAGATATGAAAAACTATGCTGTAG
>JAOABO010000062.1:3843-9811 GCA_026418315.1 Bacteroidia bacterium | reverse complement strand
CAACAACAGTAAACTTTACATCAAAATCAAAGTTAATCAATTCTACACCAATTGAATTGATAGATGAAAATGTTACTTTATTCATTTCTATAGTACCATTTGCAACTACACCACCAATTTTGGGAAGTGGGTCAGGAATTCTTTTTACACGAAATACTTTAGGAGGCCCTTGAGGCTTTATCCCATCCTTTGTTTTTGCCGAAACTGAAATTTTGCATTCTCCTGGAGTAGTTACAGTTACAATATATTTTCCTCCTCCTTTAGGTATTGTTTTTCCACCTGCACCCGAAATAGAAACTACTAAATCAGTCGGAGATACCCCTGCTGCAGATATAACAACAGGATTTTCTATTCCAATATAAAATACATTCATTTTCTCTGGTTCAACTGCTACGGATGGCGCAGCTACCATATAAGTTGTAGAAAAAGGATAGTAATCGTAAGTACCATCTGGTTTTTTGAATTTGATAACGCCTTTTAATGTTTGTTCTCCTTGTCCACTGGTTTGTACTTCATATTTACCCATACCATCTTCTATTTTTATTGGATTGCCAGGAGATTTTAATTGCTTGGTTATGGAGTCATATTCTGCACCAACAAGAACTTCCATCATATCTGCTGTCATAGCAGAGGATGAGGCAGCCAAAAATATATCTGCTTTATATTGTTGACCTGCTTGGATATAAGAAGATGGAGCTATAACTTTTGCAGATAATTTATCAAATTTTAATGCTATTTTTCCTGAAGCAGCTGCAAATACTTGATATAGCTCTGCTTCAGTGTTTTTCATATCAGCAATCATTTTATTCAAGTTGGTAACTACGGCTGCCATTGGTAAGTGGTTAAAATTTACAATTTCCCACGTTTGTTTCAAACCATCTTCTATTTTATCGCTGTCTTTTGGCCTTAAATTTTCTATTTTCTTTTTAATTTGTTCATAATCTTCTTTTAAGAATTTAGTTTTTGGATTTTGCTGCATTTCATCTACCATTTTTGTTAGTTTATCAACAAGAGCTTCAAGCTTTCTTCTTAACGCTTTAGCAGAATGTTCTCCGTCAATCATTTTACTTGGGTCTGAACCTATCAGCATTCCTGTTGGTGTATCATAATCATCTATTTTCCCTTTGTCCAGGTCTAACTTATATGTTTTATCAACATTTGGAACCTGATCGGTTTTTTTGATAACATCAAACTTAGTTTCCTCAAAATACTTCACCGCTTCTTCAATATACTTACTTGCTTCCAATGCTTTTTCATAATAAGGTTTAGCAGCGGGATTATTTTCTGCGGCATGTTTAAAACTCTCCAATACCCTTTTATTATTTTCATCAAGGTTAGCTATTGTGGTTTCCATGCTTTCATTCACTGTAATGAACCCTCTCAATATTTGTTTAGATACATTGAGGGCTAATAGGGCGGTTAATACCAAATACATCATCCCTATCATCTTCTGTCTGGGTGTTTCTTTACCTCCTGCCATTGGATTTTATTTTGAGTTCAATAAATTGGTTATTTAATTTTATTAATTTTAATATTGGTTTACAGGTTTGTAAGTCATAGCATTCAACATATTACCATAAATAGTATTCAGTGCAGAAAGATTGCTTGCTAATGCGCTCATTTCTTCTTTATATTTTCTGGTATCAGCCGAAGCATCCGTAATATTCTTTAATAATTCTTCTAAATTGCCATAAAATTGGTTAACATTTTCCAAACTGTCTTTTGCAGATTGTAATTGTAACTCATAAGTAGCATTTAGTGCTGCAACATTTTTAGAAAATTTATTTAAAGATTCACTCACTTCGTTTACACTTTCACCTAATTGACCTGCATCTGTATTGGCTAAAGAACTCATAGAGTCAGCAGCTTTTGCATATGTATCGGATAGTTCATGAACATTTTTTGCTGCTTGTTTTAAGTTATCTACATACTCATTGGTAGCTAATTGGGCATTAGAAATATCACCAAGTTGTTTAGCGGTTTCTGATAATTTAGAAAGTCCTTCACTTAAACTTTGCATCAACTCTGGTCCTATTTTAGCATTTTCAAGAGCTAAATCAAGTTGCTGAGTAGGTGTTAATCCTTCCTCTCCCTCTTCTTCGGTATGTTCAGTCCCCATACCTGCTAATTCTGGATATGCTAATGTCCAGTCATATTCTTCGTGTGGTATATCAAAAGCAAAAAGAATAAAAATAACTGCTTCAGTAAGCATACCAGTTACAAGCATCACATCCCAACCCGGCCAGTGCATGATTTTAAATAGAGCGCCGGCAATTACCACAGATGCACCTGCAGATGAGAAGATGTGTAAGAATCTTTTGAAACCTTTTACTTTTGGTAGTTTACTCATAGTACTGAATTTTTGTTGTTAATGATAGGTTTTTGTTTTAATTGTTTTTTTATTATTATAACTCATCTCCTTTTGCTCTTCCAAGATAAGTCATAACATTTCTAAAGCCAACATAGCATTTGGCTGTATCTTGATATTCATAAGTTCTGGCCCAAACTTGTAAGTAAAAACCTACATCTTTCCAGCTTCCTCCTCTAATTACTTTTCTTTTTAAAACGTTAGCTTCTTTGTCTTGTGCCTCATATACATAATCAGGATTAAGGTCATGTGAAAAATCATAAGCAGATTCATCAAAGGCATTGCTTGTCCACTCTGCAACATTACCAGCCATACAATACAATCCATAATCATTTGGATTATATGAATAAATATAAACTGTGTGAAAACCACCATCATCAATATACGAACCTCTCATAGGTTTAAAGTTACCTAAAAAGCATCCTCTTGCGTTACGAATATAGGGACCACCCCAAGGATACGGTGAAAGCTTCAAACCACCTCTTGCAGCATATTCCCATTCTGCTTCTGTAGGCAATCTAAAATCATTTACTATACTTTGACCACTACCAATTAAATAATTATTTAATAATAAAGATCTCCATATAGAAAATGCCCTTGCCTGTTTCCATGAAATTCCAACAACCGGATAATTATCATAGGCGGGATGCCAGAAGTACATATTGGTAAGTGGTTCATTAAATGAATAGGTATAATCATGTACCCATGCTAAGGTATCCGGATACACATTAATAATGTCTTTCACAATAAAGACAGACCTATCAACACCATTTCTTTCTCTTAAAATATAATTACCTTGTCCAACAGAAACCTGGTCTTTGACATTGTATGTCCCAAGTGTTTTATTATCCTTTTCAGGATCACCAACAGGGGTAGTAGGGGTACCTGGCTGTCCATTTTGTCCATCATTGAGAGTAATACCATTGATATAATCAGCTTTTTTGTATTCATGAGCAGCATCCCACACATCGGGCGATTTATTAGGAATAAATCGATTCACTTTTTGTGCAGCAAGACGAATATCCACTCTATAGTATTCATAATTTAATTTACGGGTATCTATTTGCTTTCTGTTGTAAAACCTCTCTACTTCTGGTATATATAAGGGCTGAAGGTCATTTCTGTAATCTTCATCATCACTATCCCATTTAATTTTAGTTTCCCAATTGATATAAAATTCAGGCAAATTTTGATCGCCCTTATACTCAGGCCAGGTAGCTAAAAAATCCTCTTGTGGAATTTGATATTCTTGGGCATCAGCATTAGAACCATTCGCTAATAACCTTCTGGCAATAGAATCTCTCACCCAATATACAAACTGACGGTATTCATTATTGGATATTTCAGAATCATCAATGTAAAACGATTGAACAGAGACCATTCTGCTACGGGAAGTGTGTGCCATGGTTGTTTCCTCATCACTTGGGCCCATATGAAAACTACCTAATGGTATATAAAGCATTCCAAAAGGATCGGGCTGGTACCATTGTTCCCGGGGTTGAACACCCACTAATTCGGCTGTTCTCTTATTACACCCGGCAATGATTGCTATTAATAAAGACAGGAAGAATATTTTTTTCATAGCATTGTGCTTTTAATTAAAGGTATTTTTCATAATATAATGCATAATATGGAGATATGTTACACTGAATTTAAATTCTAATCTAAAAATCTCACATTGCCATACACTGTAGGTGTTTTTTGTTTTTTGATGTTAAAGCAATAACCCAGCATAATTTCAAATGTACTACCTACATTCCCTTTTAATTTTGACAAAGTATAATCATAAGCCACTCCTATCCTTAAACTTTTATCTTTCAGAAGTTTTACACCTGCCATGGGGGCCACTGCATCTTGTGCTCTATAAGTAGCACCTAACCATACCATATTATTGTATGTATAGGTAAGATTAATATCAATTATAGATGTAGAACCGTCAGATTTTACATTTACATTAGGTGTAATACTATTAAAAGGATTTAATTCAAATGTATATCCTGCCATAATGTAATAGTGCCTTGCAAGAATATATTTGGCATTTCCGGCTTTTAACTCCTGTGCAGGAAGGTGAGTAGACGCAATGCCAACATACATCTTATTCGGAATACCATAATAGATTCCAAAACTTAAGTCATAAGATAATTTATTCAAATCAGGGTTGGAAATAGATTGTGTACCGCTTGTATAATTGCCCGGTATGCTATTATCTACTTTTCCAGGTTCTGGTACTATCCATGCTTCTGATACCTGATTTTGTAAAATGCCTGCGTCTATACCAACACCTAATTTGCCGGGTCCTATTTGTTTATTATATGCCAACGCTAAGCGAGCATATAATGTTTTGATAGCACCTATCTGGTCGTTCATAATATTAAGCCCAGCACCAATAGGTAAATCCATAACAGGCATGTCTGCACTTAAAATCATAGTAGTAGGTGCTCCAGGAAAACTTGTCCATTGTTTTCTAAATAAAGCATTAGCACAAAGAGCATTACTTGTACCCGCATACCCAGGGTTATAAATTAACTTTGTATACATAAACTGAGTTATTTGCGGATCTTGTTGTGCTTGTATTGCTGTTACCAGAATAAGCATTAAAAAGATAGAAATTTTTTTCATAAACCTATTTTTTATGGTTGGGGGCTAATCTAATGAAAATGTTTTTAAACGAAAAATAATTTTTTCCAAAAAGAATTTTTGATAACGCTATTACAAAATGCATCACTAAGCCGATTTAGTTGTATTAGTGCAATTGACTTTTGAATATGCCGGGCATTTTTCATGAGATTTACATGATAATACAATTATCCCTGCAGCAATCACTAATAACCCAAAAAACAATTTGTTTCTTCTCATAATAAAAAATTTAATTGTAATTGAAGGTACAAAATTATGGAGTATAAAATTACTATGCAAATTTTTTTTCAATTTTGCCCAAAACAACAAATGGAAAATAATATCGCTGTTAATCCTAAAATAGATATAAGTTGGAAAACAGTTTTATTGAATGAGTTTAATAAAGATTATTTTGTTGCATTAAAAAAATTTTTAATAGAAGAGAAAAGCAAATATGTAATTTATCCGCCTGGTAATAGAATATTTGCGGCTTACAATTATACACCTTTTGATAAAGTAAAAGTAGTTATTTTAGGACAAGACCCATATCACAATCCTGGTGAAGCAAACGGCCTTTGTTTTTCTGTGAATGATGGCGTAAAATTTCCACCTTCTTTACAAAATATATTTAAGGAATTAAAAGACGATATAGGTTGCGAAATGCCTAAAAGTGGCAACTTAGAAAAGTGGGCACTGCAGGGTGTTTTCCTGCTCAATACTTCTCTTACTGTAAGAAAAAATCAACCAGGCAGCCACCGAAATATTGGTTGGGAGCAATTTACCGATGCTACCATCCGCGTTATTTCTGAAAAAAAAGAGCACGTTGTATTTATGCTATGGGGAAAATGGGCAATGGGGAAAATAGATTTAATAGACAAACACAAACACCTCATACTCACCGCTTCGCACCCATCACCTTTAGCTCGCACAGGATTTTTGGGCTGCCGACATTTTAGCAAAGCTAATGAATATTTAATTCAACAC
>JAOABO010000062.1:0-3745 GCA_026418315.1 Bacteroidia bacterium | reverse complement strand
GGCAGGATTTAATCGTATCAAAAGTTATCAAAATTTTTATTATCCACAAAGAAAAAGCATACAAGTCAGCTACTTTAACTTTATTTTGTCACCATGGACCATTAAAACAGAATCTATCCGCTTTGCATTTATATTCAATCCATTAGGAATTACCTATGGCGGCGGCTACAAAGATGAAACATATCATTACAAAGGTACACTCACTACAGATTCTACTAACACTATTCAAAACAATTACTTTGGAATGAATTTATATTCTTCCATTCATGCTTATTACAAATTTAAGTACGACTTAGGTATCGGTGCTGATGTTTATGCAGAATACAATACTTCCGAATTTATGATGGCAGGAATAAAAATCAGTTTATATTTTTCAGCAGCATTCAGAGGCAATCAAACCAAACCAGCATGGTACTACAAAAGGAACCCTGACAAAAATTGAAATAACACATTTGTAATAAATTCAGTAACTTTGAGCAAAAATTTGCTTTATGAATATGATAGATGTTGCTAAAAAAATAAAGGTACATAATTTCAGTGCAGGTCCTGGCATTTTACCTGAAGAAGTGTTACAGCAAGCTGCCGAAGCGTGCATCAATTTTGATAACATGAACTTATCTTTACTTGAAATTTCTCACCGCAGCAAAAATTTTGAAAAAGTAATGGATGAAGCAAGGGCACTGGTATTGGAGCACTTTGAAGTAAGTGCTGATGATTACGATGTTATTTATTTAGGTGGAGGTGCTAGTTTGCAATTTGCCATGGTACCCTATAACTTTCTTAAAACCAAAGCAGGATATATTAACACAGGTGTATGGGCAAGCAAAGCCATTAAAGAAGCACAAAAATTAGGTGAAGTAAAAATAGTAGCCAGCTCAGAAGACAAAAAATTTGGCTATATTCCAAAAAATTACGAAGTTCCAACTGATTTGGACTATTTACACATCACTTCCAACAATACCATTTATGGAACACAATACAAATCATTTCCTAAAGTCAATGTACCTTTGATATGTGATATGTCGTCCGATATTTTTTCAAGAAAAGTAGATGCCAAAAATTTCTCTCTCATTTATGCCGGTGCCCAAAAAAACATGGGACCTGCCGGCGCTACCATGGTAATGATACGAAAGGATTTTGTTGAAAAAGGAAAAGATAAACTCCTGACCATGTTAGATTACAAAACACATATTAAAAACGGAAGCATGTTTAATACCCCACCTGTGTTCCCTGTATATGTAGTAATGCTTACATTAAGATGGCTCAAAAAAATTGGAGGTGTTTCTGCTATTGAAAAAATCAATGAAGAAAAAGCAAACTTGTTGTATAACGAAATTGACCGCAACTCTATGTTTGAGGGAACAGTGTTTGCTAAAGAAGACCGCAGTAATATGAATGTATGTTTCCGATTAAGAAATGAAACATTAGAACCTGAATTTGACAAACTATGGAAAGAAGCCAATATCAGTGGTCTTCGCGGGCACAGAGACGTGGGCGGATACAGAGCATCTTTATACAATGCTTTACCCATTGAAAGTGTAAAAGTGTTGGTAGACGTGATGCAGGAATTTGAAAGAAAATTTGCCTAAAACATGTTTCTATGAACCCTACCCCACCTGTATCTAAACAAAATATCATAGACGATTTTACTTTAAAAAAATTATACTCCGTTCAAAACAAAACTTTACAAAAAGTTATTTGCTATTTATGGCTGAATGAAACCAATCCCAAACAACCCATTGATGTAATAGATGCTATAGAATTAGAGTTTAACGACGGGAGTAAAATTGCACTTACAGGTAATGAAAATCAGGAAGGGCTTACATACATTGAATATCATTTTGAAGAACAAAAAAGTATGATTGAAAAAACATTTGAAGGAAAAATCCGAATATTCAAAGTAGAAGCATCCAAAACAGAAATGTGGAAAGATACCATTCAACAAACACTTAAAAACATTCGCCTTACCAAAGATAAAGCCAGCGGGAAATATTTTTCAGACGAAATTATTCTGGAATTTGAAAATAACGAAAAGCGTCTCATTCAAGTACATCCCATTGATGGCATTATATTAGATTATTACGAAGAGATTTAAAGTTATATCAACCATAAATTTTTGACTCATGACACCCCTCAGTAAAGAAGAAATAAAAAAAATTTACCAGCAACCTTTAATTGAACTCATTCATCAGGCAGCAGAAGTACACAGACAAAACTTCAATGTAAAGCAAGTTCAAATCAGTTCATTGGTTTCCATCAAAACCGGTGGCTGCCCCGAAGATTGTGCTTATTGCCCGCAATCTGCCAAGTATAATACAGAAATTAAAGTGCACAAACTGATGGAACCCCAAGAACTCAAAGAAACCATTGACTATGCCAAAAACAATGGTGTAAGCAGAATGTGTTTGGGAGCAGCATGGCGTGAAGTACGCAATAACAGAGATTTTGACAAAGTAGTAGAAATGATTCAAATGATAAATCATGAAGGGCTTGAAGTGTGCGCTACTTTTGGAATGATTAACGAAGAACAAGCCAAAAAGCTTGCGGAAGCAGGTCTTTATGCCTACAATCACAACATAGATACCTCCGAAGAATATTACAATAAAATCATTTCTACCCGTAATTATCAAGACCGTCTACAAACACTTCAGAATGTTCGCAAAGCTGGATTAACCATTTGCTCGGGCGGCATCATTGGTATGGGTGAAAGTGAAGATGACCGTATAGGCATGCTTTACACTTTGAATTTACTCAACCCTCATCCTGAATCTGTTCCCATCAATACCCTGGTGGCCGTAAAAGGAACACCGCTTGAAAACCAACCAAAAGTATCGGTTTGGGAACTGGTACGCATGATTGCTACTACGCGAATTGTTTTACCCCAATCAATGGTTCGTCTGTCAGCAGGACGTCTTGAATTATCCATAGAAGCACAAGCATTGTGTTTTATTGCAGGTGCCAACTCTATTTTTGCAGGAGATAAACTGCTCACTACACCCAATAACGATATTAATCAAGACAAACTAATGTTTGAATTATTGGGATTAGAACCCCTCCCCTCCATTCATCAAAGAAAAGCAAGATTAGTAGAAAGCGAACAATGATTGTTCAAGACAAACTAAAAGAGTTTGGTACAACCATTTTTACCGTAATGAGTGCATTGGCTCAAAAGTACAATGCCATTAATTTATCGCAAGGATTTCCGGATTTTATGCCCGATGAAAAACTATTAGCCATTGCCCAAAAATATTTTTCTTCACCCTTTCAGCAGTATGCCCCTATGCCCGGTGTACCTGAATTAAGGGAAACAGTAGCTACTATTGTGTGGAATTGTTATCAGCGAAAAATCAATTCAGATACCGAAGTTGCCATCACTGCCGGAGCCACTCAGGCCATTTATACAGCCATTGCGGCATTTGTATCTTATGGTGATGAAGTGATAATTTTCGAACCCGCTTACGATTGTTACGCCCCCGCTATTATAACTAATGGGGGAATTCCCGTTTACTGTGAACTAAAATATCCTGAATTTCAAATTGACTGGAACGAAGTAAAAGACAAGATTTCTCACAAAACTAAAATGATTATCATCAATTCTCCCCATAATCCTACAGGAAGTATCATTTCAGATAGAGATATTCAACAC
Organism: Bacteroidia bacterium; assembly: GCA_026418315.1. Lineage (GTDB taxonomy): Bacteria > Bacteroidota > Bacteroidia > B-17B0 > Aurantibacillaceae > BPGX01. Next base: position 99 of record JAOABO010000062.1, on the reverse strand, counting down.
TTGATAGAAATTACAGAGAATACTAATATTATCATACTTAGCGACGAAGTGTATGAACATATTATTTATGATAATGAAATACATCATTCAGTATTAAGA
>JAOABO010000061.1:4976-10289 GCA_026418315.1 Bacteroidia bacterium | reverse complement strand
CCTGTACAATCACAGACGGCTAAATAATGGGGTTTATCAGGGTGTTGAACATTGACATTAGCCCAATAGAAGTCGCCACTCACAATGTCTTTGGGTAGATAGAGAACAAAATAATCCTGGAAGAAGTTTTCTTTTTGGAAATGGTTTTGGATATATTCATCTGAAGTAATGAGTGCCTTTTGAATACGGGAGGCATAGTTGATACTATCTAAAATATCTTTGTTTTTTTGTTCAATTAAATTTTTTTGTTCAAAAATTTCCTGTGTTCTTTCTTTTACTTGTTGTTCTAGTAATTCATTTTGTTTTTGTAAGATAAGTTGCTTTTCTTTTTCTTTTTCAATAATAGTTTTATTTAGATTTTCAACTTCGGAAAGCTTGTTTTTTAATACTTTGTTGGTATAAGCAAATTTGTATGCCAGATAGATACTCATAGATATGGGAATGCTGAATAAAGCTAAAAAAAGCAGGAGAACAATAATTAGACCCGTGAAGTCGTTTTCTTTAATAGATAAGCTAAAGTTAGAATGTGAAGAACCAAAATTACTAATGAATTCATAAAAGATAAGTGATATAATTGTAAAAATAAGTATTCCAAAAATGAGTATTCCAAATGAAACTATTTTTATACCAGGAATATTTTGTTTTGCACTACGGTACACAGTAATAAAAATGAATATAACGCTGAATATAATTAACCATATAATGCCAGTAATGTTTAGTATTTCAATGATACTATTTTGGTAGAATATATCTAAAACCGAAAATATAAAAATACAAATAAACAGTGCCCATAATATTTTGTTTAGATATTGCTTAAACAGATGTTGAACAAAAAATATCAATGCAATAAATGTGGAAATAATGGCTATTTCAATTAATTTGTTTCCAATTAAATTAGTCAAAAAGTATTTGGAATTACTCATTATAATGGCTATCCATACACAAGTATAGAAGAATAAAAACAAAGAAAAATATAAATTATCTTTGATCTCTGTATAAAAGAAAAACAAAAGTAAATGAATACACGCTAGTGTTATAAGAAATCCAATAATGAAGGATAAAATAAAATCTGCATCACTTTTATGATATGAGTGAATTTCAAATTTCAATCCTGATAAGTGAGAGTAATTGATTTTGTTTTTCCATATCATGGGTGTTTGTTCTGAATGTTCAATATATATTGTAAATGGTTTATCTACATAAAACAAAAAAGGTGAACTAACATTCACACATATTTCATTTTCAGGATTATTTGATGGTTTGCCAATATTGAGCAGTAGATTTTTATTTAGATACACGGAAGAAGCTCCTTTCTGATTTACAATAAGATGAAAAACCTTATTAAATAGTTGAGAATCGGCATCAACAGAATGGTAAATTAACCAAATTTTTTCACCTTTGTACCAGTTGGGTAATGAATCTAAGCTATTAATGGGAACAGTATTAGTGGAAATAACAGGATTTTGAGGGTCAAAATCAGAGTTTTTTACAATGTACCATGTACCATTCAAGTGAAATTTCGTATTTTCTGCATCTGATAATTGATTAACTTCATCTTGGTTAGCAGATGGGGTTTGTTTACTTCCTATCCAATATATTCCAAAAAAATAAATCCATGTAATTAATCCCCCCAGAAGAATTTGTATTATTTTTTTATTTTTGGTGTTCATTCTTAAACTTTAAATCCCATGATACATACATCATCTGTTTGTTCTTGGTTTTGCTTCCATTCTGTAAAAAAATGATTTAATAACGCAAGTTGTTCATCGGGTGGTTGGTTGGAATTGTCAGTAATGATATCTACAAATTTTTTGTGCATCATTCTTTTTCCTTTTTCTCCGCCAAACTGGTCTTTGTAGCCATCTGTGAAGAGGTACACCCAGTCATTTTTCAATAGTTGAAATTCATAGAGATTGAAATCTTTCATAGAATAGGAATGTCCTACGGGCATTTTGTCTCCATATAATACTATAGATTGTTTATTTCTTACAACAATCATTTGATGATTAGCCAAAGCGTAGTAAATTTTGAAATTTTGTTTATAGGATTGGTCAAATAGAATGAGTGAAGCATCCATTCCATCTTTTTGCTGTTCGTCGTAGGATAAATTTTGTATAAGTTTTTGACGCACATAGTTGAGAATGTCATTGGGGTAAAATAATTGTCTTTCCTGAATGGCTTCGTTAAGGAAGTTAATATTGAGTAAGCTCATAAATGCGCCTGGAACACCGTGTCCTGTACAATCACAGACGGCTAAATAATGGGGTTTATCAGGGTGTTGAACATTGACATTAGCCCAATAGAAGTCGCCGCTCACAATGTCTTTGGGCAAATAGAGAACAAAATAATCCTGAAAGAAGTTTTCTTTTTGGAAATGGTTTTGGATATATTCATTGGAAGTAATGAGTGCCTTTTGAATACGGGAGGCATAGTTGATACTATCTAAAATATCTTTGTTTTTTTGTTCAAGTAAATTTTTTTGTAAAGATATTTCAGAATTTAATTTTTTGATTTCAGAATTTTGTTTTAAAGTTTTTAATAAGAAAAAACCGATGATGAAAATAGAAATGAGAGCAATGGTAAGAAAATAAGTTTTTTGCTTATTTTGCAACTGGTTGATTTCGTTTTCTTTTTGTATTGCAATAAGTGATTGTTCTTTCTTATACAGTTCTTTTTGGGCATCCAATTCTTCATATTTAACTGATAAGAGTTGCTTATTTATTTGTTCTGTTATTGCTAAATATTTTTCGTGATACTGCAATGCTTTTGCATAGTTTTTATCTTCTTTATTATATTCATACAATAATTCATAGTAATCTTTCAATACTTGATTGTCATCAGTTTCTAAAATTATATCTGAATATTTATTTATTAAATACCGTGCACTATCTTTATAGGATAATTTATTAAGAACTTGTGATTTAATAAGTATTGAAGTGATAAAAATTGTTTTATGTTTGTAAATACTGGGATTTCTGAAATGCTCGTTTATTATTTTATAAGCATTAATATAATCTCCTTTTTGAAGGAGTTCTTGAGCCAGGTTGGGATATATTTCAGGAACTCTTGTTTTCCATTTTTCAGATTTATTTATAAGATAGAAGGCAGAATATAAACTATTAATAGCCGAATCTAAATAACATTTTTGTGTAGTATCTTGATTATATAATTCCTGATAAGCACCTGCAATAGCATTAGAAAGTATGATAATATTTCCAGTATCTTTTAATTGTTTGTATATGTTGAAAGCGCGTTTTAATAATTGTACTTTTTCTCTTTTACCTTTTTGAATACATTCAATCCAACCTATACCATAGAGAGCATAAGCATATTCTCTAGGGTACTTAGAAGAATCTGTTATTTCAAGAGATTTAAAGTAGTATTCTTCTGCTTCGCCATATACAGATGCGTACCATAATACATCTCCTATTGTTTGGTAGGATTTTATAATTAATAAAGTATCTTTTAACTGAACAGAAATATCTTTTATCTTTTTAGCAAGAGGATACACCTTATTAAAATTTGATTCATAAGTTTTAATGTAATCTAATGCATTGAGAATAGAGTCCTTTTGGATTTGTGCATTAAAAACAGAGTGAGATAGTAAAACACAATGAAGAATTACATGTATATGTCTGGTAATATATTTCATTTATTTGAAATAATGTAAAATTCTGTTCTTCTGTTTTTGGCTCTTCCTTCTTCTGTAGTGTTAGGTGATATTGGCATAGAGGAGCCGAATCCCTTTGCAGTTATTCTCTGGCCTGCTATTCCTTGCTTTTCCAAAAATTCTTTTACAGAATAAGCACGGTTTAAGGACAGTGCCTCATTGTCTTTGGAGTTTCCAACATTATCGGTATGTCCTCTTATTTCAATTTTTAGTTGAGGGTTTTCTTTTAAGTAATCAGCAAATTTTATAAGAACTTTTTTTGAACGTTCTTCAATTTCTGAACTATTGGTTTTATAGTATAAGTTATTAATAACGAATGATTTTCCTGGTTTTACACTATCTGTTATTAATTCAACGGGGGGTAGTGGGGTATTAAAGTCAGTTTTGTTTGGAATAGATATGATTTGAGAACTAAAAGCATATCCATCTTTTTTGATATTAATTAAAACATCCTGTCCTTTTGTTTTACTTAGATTAATGGCGGCTACAAATTCTCCATTAGAAGAGTCAACGGCAGCAAAAGTTTTGCTTTTATTATCGGGATAGTTGATTTCAACTATTGCTTTTCCGCCAATGGGATTGTTTTCTGTATCTTTTATTTGTCCTTTAATAATATTGACTTCGTTGGGTCTGGCATTATCGTATAATTCAAATCTAAATAAATCATATTTTCCAACTCCTTTGGATGCTAATGGGCCTTCAGAGTAAGCACAAAAATATCCATCTTTAGCATTAGAACTGACAAAAAACCCTAATTCATCGCTGGTAGTGTTAATAGGACTTCCAAGGTTTTCTGGTTCTGACCATTCTCCTTTTTCGTTTTTTCTTGAATAAAAAATATCAAAGCCACCAAATCCAAAATGTCCGTCGCTGCTAAAATATAAGGTCTCGCTATCACTATGAATAAATGGTGTTCTTTCGTGTCCTTTGGTGTTAATTTTTGGACCAAGGTTTTGAGGAATACTCCATTCACCTGTTTTAGGATTCCTGAAACTGACATAAATATCGGTACCGCCATAGCCGCCAGGGCGGTTACTTGCAAAATATAAAGTATTACCATCGGCGGATATACTTGGTTGAGAGTCCCAATAAATAGGGTGATTAATGTTGGGTACTTTTCGATAAGGTTTCCACTCACCATTCATCATATCACTGACATAGATATCACAATTTGGCTGAGCACCGCCTTCATATCGCATCATAGCAAAAAACAAATGCTTGTTATCTACTGTAACACTGCATCCTCCTTGATTGTCATCAGTGGTATTAAATGGTGGGGGCATTTCGCTGCCTTTATCAAATTTATCTTTTTCTCTGACTGCTACCATAAATACTTCTTTTTCTTTATCGGTTTGATAGATTAAATCTTTGGATTGTAATGGCTCTTTTCTTACAAAATAACAATATTGATCGTCGGGTGAGAGGGAAGCAAGATACTCGTCTTGAGGGGTAGATAGGTCTCTTACCACAACGGGATTAAATGGTACAATTTTTTTCTTTAATTCATTTTCTTTTTTAGCATATTTAATCATTTCTTTGGCCTGATACATTTCGGCTTCAAAATCTTTGTCAAATTTTTTTGGGTCATCACTTTTAAAGTTCAAAAATAATTGCAGATATTTTATAGCAGAGTCATTTTGCAT
>JAOABO010000061.1:0-4966 GCA_026418315.1 Bacteroidia bacterium | reverse complement strand
TTTATATAAAAAAGGGACAGCGGGTGCAAAGGGTTTATTTTCAAGTTTGCAATGGACAATGATTTCTTGTGCCATAGCAAAGTTGGCTTCTGCGAAATCAGGTTCTAATTGCAAACATTCTTTCAAAAATTGTAATCTTTCGGGTTTTTTATATTTCTTTTTATTAATGCCTTTTTCATATAGTTTTAAACATTGTTTGTTTTCTATTTCTTTGCAAAACTTAGAAGGGGCATTGTCTTCTTCTTGAGAAAAGAGATAAAAAGGGATAAAAACTAATATATACCAATGTTTCATAATAATATAATGCCCAAATGTAATAAAAAACCATCTAAATAAAGGGTATAGAATTAGATAAATATAGTGTATATTTGCATTTAATTAAATAAGTGGTATGAAAAATTTGATAATGATTTTTGGAATTACAGTATTAACGTTGCTTTCATGTAAAAAAAAGGAAGAACCACAAGGTCCGCAAGGGCCACCAGGTCCAAGTTTGTCGGGTAATTTGGTAGGATATGTAGATGTGTATGATAGTTATGGGGCATTACAAAAGTTGGATAGTGTTTTAGTCAATGTGACGGGTAGGTCTGCAGGTTCTTTAACTGACACATTAGGAAAATTTACCATCACCAATCTTACTACAGGAACTTATGAACTCAACTTTTCCAAACCCAATTATCAATCTACCAAAATTCCATCTCTCAATTTTGTGGGTGGAGGAACGCAATATATCAGCAACAGAATAGCCATTACCCAAGCGCCTTCTTTCACTATCAGCAATCTTGGTTTTTCTAATGTTTTTGGAACGATAAGTTACACCATTACTGCCTCTGCTTCTGATGTCAAGGCAAGAAAAGTAATTATGTTTTTGAGTAAAAATTCTAATGTATCTTCGTCTCCATCTTCTTATGCAGGAAGTTTGATTGCTAATATTGCAGCCGGTTCTACGAATGCTATAGGTACTATTTCTGCATCTACTTTATCTCAATTAGGATTTAATAGCGGAGATGTAGTGTATGCGATTGTGTATCCTATATCTAATGCCAATAATGCTTCTGTGTATTTTGATGTGAATTCAGGAAAAATGTTTTACAACAATATCAATACTTTAGGCGCTAGCCCTGTTGTGAATTTTATGGTACCTTAAAGAGTGTATATTCGTAAAGCGAAGTTAAGAGGAACAGGTTTGTTGTTTTTACCTTAAAAAAGCAAAAATTTATTGCCTATGAAATCTATGATTTTAAATATTGGAGACGAACTTCTGATAGGCCAAGTGGTGAATACCAACGCTTCCTATATAGCGAAAATTTTGAATACTTATCATGTTACAGTTGAATTGATAGAAGTTGTTTCAGATAATAAAGAGGAGATATTACAATCGTTGATAAAAGGACTTCATTATGATTTAGTAATAATAACCGGTGGATTAGGCCCTACAAAAGATGATATTACCAAACATACACTTGCAGAATTTATGAATGATACACTTGTTGAGAATGAAATAGTTTTAAATGATATAAAAAATCTGGTAGAAAGCAGAAAAAGAACAATGAATGAACTGAATAGGCAACAGGCCTTGGTATTAAGTAAAGCGGATATAATCAGAAATTTTTTAGGTACAGCACCGGGTATGATAATGAAAAAAGACAATACAGTTTATGTATCCCTACCAGGTGTTCCTTATGAGATGAAGCCCATGTTACAGGAATTTGTGCAAAAGTATGTAGTTACAAAATGGAAAGGACAAATTATACACAAAAGTGTTTTTGTATTTGGTATTCCTGAAAGTGAACTTTCTGTCAAAATAGAAAAATGGGAAAATGCACTCAATAAAGATGGTATTAAGTTGGCTTATTTGCCTAATCGTAATTTGATTCGTTTACGGTTAACATCAGTAAATATTGAAGATGCTGAAAATAAAATTCAAAATCATATTCAGGAATTAAAATCTATTCTTAATAAAAATTTTGTTGGAGAAGAAGACTGGAATGATACTTCAGATTACCCTTTAGCAAAGGTGGTGGTTCAAATATTGCAACAGCAACAACTGACCATATCATTTGCCGAAAGTTGTACGGGCGGTAGCATATCTTCAATGATTACCAAAATACCAGGAGCATCTGATGTATTTTATGGCAGCGTAGTGAGTTATAGTAATGAAATTAAAATAAAAGTTTTAGGTGTAAAGGAAAATACATTAAAGCAATATGGAGCAGTGAGTAAAGAATGTGTAGAAGAGATGGCAATCGGGATAAAAAATTTAATGAAAACGGATATCGCCATTTCAGTTAGCGGAATAGCTGGTCCTACAGGGGGTACATCTGAAAAACCAGTAGGAACGGTATGGATGGCTTTGTGTTTTCACGATAAAGTTGAAAGTAAATTATTTCAGTTTGGAGAACAAAGCAGAGAACAAATTATTGAAAGTGCTACTTTTAACGCATTATCTTGGGTATTAAAAAAATTGATTGAATTATAGCATGGCTAAAATTTTATTATTAGATAATTACGATAGTTTTACTTACAATTTGTATCATCAGATAGAAAAGATTTCAAATGCAGACATAGATGTAATTAGAAATGATGAAGTAGATTTAATGGAGGTAAATAAGTATGATGTTTTTGTTTTGTCGCCAGGTCCCAAGCTACCAAAAGACGCTGGTTATATGATGAAATTAATAGATTACTATTATATGTACAAGCCCATTATTGGAATATGCCTTGGAATGCAGGGAATAGCAGAATATTTTGGTAGTGAACTAGACCTTTTAAATTTTCCTGAACATGGACAAAGTAAAAAAATGAAAGTGATAGAATCTTCACCGTTATTTGAAAATTGTCCTCAAGAATTTTTAGTAGGCAGATACCATTCGTGGGGAGTTAAAAAACAAAAGTTATCTGATTTATTATTGCCGTTGAGCATTGCAAAAGATAATTGGATAATGAGTTTTAGACATATAAAATACAAAATAATTGGCATTCAATATCACCCTGAATCTGTACTAACTGAATTTGGTGACGAAGTGATGAGTAATGCTTTGAAATTTTGTGGTATTTGAATTTTTTTTGCTATTGATATATTTTACTTGTTTTGTGTTAATGATAATTTTTTCAGAAATTAGGGCTCAAAATTAAAAATATGGGAATTTTATCAGGTAAAAAAGGCATTATAACAGGAGCATTAGACGAAAATTCTATTGCATGGAAAGTGGCTGAATTAGCACATCAAGAAGGAGCATCTATAGTGCTTACAAATGCACCTATTGCAATGCGTATGGGAGAAATTAAAAAATTAGCAGAGAAAATTCATGCGCCCATTATTCCCGCTGATGCTACTAATTTAGAAGATATAGAAAAGTTGTATAAAGAGAGTATCCAACATTTTGGAGGAAAAATTGATTTTATCCTACACTCAATAGGCATGAGTGTTAATATCAGAAAAAACATTCCTTACACCGAATTGAATTATGAGTATTATATGAAAGGTATTGATGTTTCAGCTCTTTCATTACATAAAATGTTGGCTGTTGCTTACAAAGCAGATGCGCTAAATGAATACGGTTCTGTTGTTGCATTAAGCTATATTGGGGCCCAAAGAACGTATCCTTTTTATACTGATATGGCAGACATTAAAGCGTTATTAGAAAGTATTGCACGTTCCTGGGGTTATCACTACGGAATCGCAAAAAAAGTTCGAGTAAATACAGTATCACAATCACCCACTAAAACTACTGCAGGAAGTGGTATAAAAGGATTTAATGAGTTTTTTGATTTTGCAGATATGCAATCACCGCTTGGCAATGCAAGTGCTGATGATTGTGCAGGAATATGTGTAGCTTTGTTTTCAGATTTTACCAGAAAAGTCACCATGCAAAATATCTATCATGATGGTGGGTACAGCACTACCGGAGTTAGCCAGAAGCAGTTAGATGCTTTAATGAAATAGATGTATGAAGATATACGATATACATATTTTTGTTTGCACTAATGAAAGAAAAAACTCTAACCGACTATCTTGCGGAGAACAACACGGATTATTGCTGATTGAAAAATTCAAACAAGTATTTGCAGCATTAAAAATAGAAGGCAATATCCGAATCCAGAGGTGCGGATGTCTTGGTATTTGCGATTTAGGGCCTACCATTGCTATTTATCCGGAAGGAGTTTTTTATGTCAATGTTCAGCCAACAGATGTTGAAGAATTAGTGCACACGCACTTTATTCAAAAAAGAAAACTGGAAAGGTTGTTATTATCTAAACATCCAAAGCAGATTTGATGAACGAAAGTGAGTTGCCTCAGGAAAAATATTTAGAAATAGAAGAAGTTTGGAATGCTTTTGTTCAGCAACTTCAGAAAGATGCCCTTATGTCGGGGATAGAACTAAAAGAATCTCTTTTTTTAATGAAAGCATTATCTGAAGTTATTTTGAAGATATCAGAAGAATTAAAACACATCATAGATTCTTCAAATGGTTTTGAAAAAATTCAAACATGGTTATACCGGGTAGATGTTCAGGAAAATTTACTTAAAACCAAATTGTATCAAAATAAGGATGATTATTCTATTATAGCAGAGCTAATAGTAAAAAGAACTTTGCAAAAAATAATAATAAGATATTTACATAAATGGAATAGATTATGATAGTTATAAGAAAAGGCAAAACAGAAGATATTTCGTATGCATTAGAATTGGTAAAGGAACTGGCTACCTATGAAAGAGCCCCCAATGAAGTAGAAGTAACAATGGATGAAATGAAAAACAACTTTGTAAACAAAGTATTTGACTTTTTTGTAGCAGAAAAAGACCATGTTATTATTGGGGTAGCTATTTATTACTATAAATACTCTACCTGGAAAGGAAAATGTATTTATTTAGATGATATTATTGTAACTGAAAATTATAGACAACATGGTATAGGAAAAATGCTCATGCGGGCAGTTATCAATCAGGCAAAAGAAGATAAGG
>JAOABO010000060.1 GCA_026418315.1 Bacteroidia bacterium | reverse complement strand
GATAAGAGCAGATAGTTTTACGTCTTTTATTGATAAGGCAGTATTAACTAATCCTTCTGTATCTCCTTTCTTGTAATTGAATTTTTTTAACTCATCTTGAGAAAGAGCAATATACGCTGCTTTCAAATCCTTGAAATACTTTAATTTTTCTGAAAGAGCATAGCCAACTAACTTTAATCTTTCATAAGAATAAGTGTCAAAAACATTTTGTTGAATGATGTGATGTTGAATATTGTATTCCATCAGGTTAGCAGCTATCCTCATGGTATGTGGAGTAACAGAATCAAATTTAAAAGACCCAGTATCTGTCATTATTCCGGTGTAAAGGCATTGTGCTGTTTTTTTATCTATTAAGCCATCAATCTTTAAATATTCTGAAAAGCGATAAATGAGTTCACATGTGCTGCTGGCTTTATCATCAAAATAAAAGGCATCAAAATATTTTTCAGGCATTTTATGATGATCTATCAGTATTTTTTTTGCTACAGATTGTGTTACAGTGTCTGCAAGTCCATCTGTGCCTAATCTTTTAAATGAGTTGCAATCTAAAAGAAAAATTAAATCAGATTGAATGATGTGCTTATCAGCAGTGTTGCGGTTTTTTTCATAAATAATTACTTTGTCTGAAGCAGGCATCCAATTTAAGAAATCAGGAAAAGCATTGGGTAAAATAACTTTTACACGTTTATTCTGTTTTTTTAATAGAAAGTATAAGGCAAGCGAAGAACCAAGAGCATCTGCATCTGGGTTGTGATGAGATAAAATGCTGATTTGTTTGGATTTTTTGATTATTGAAAGCAAAACTTTTTTATCGGATGTTTTATTCATAGTGTAAATTAAAAAACAAAAAGGGGCATTAGTCGCCCCGTGTTTTACTTTTAAGTCAAAATTGTTGTTTTCATTGTGTTAATATTCTTCTTCGTTGAATAAAAAATCGTCTTTTGATGGATAATCCGGCCATAGGTCTTCAATGGAATCAAATACTTCTGTTTCATCTTCAATTTCTTGAAGATTTTCAATTACTTCCAGAGGTGCTCCGCTACGCATGGCATAATCAATTAATTCTTCTTTAGTGGCGGGCCAAGGAGCATCTTCTAACCATGATGCTAATTCTAATGTCCAATACATATTTTGTTTATTTTGGCGGCACAAATAAATGAATAATTTTTTTAATTTCAAAATTTTTTTATGCTAACTAAAGAAGAAATTATCCATAAAATTACCAAATGGTGTGCTTATCAGGATAGGTCTGAGTTTGAAACTATAGAAAAAATGATGGCAATGGGTGTTAATAAAAATGAAATACCAGATATTATTGAGTATCTTAGAGAAGAAAATTATTTAAATGAAGAAAGATTTGTCAAAAATTATATAGAGGGAAAATTGAATTTAAAGAAATGGGGATTGAAAAAAGTCAAGTATTTATTAAAACAAAAGTACCGTGTGCCTGATGAATTGATAAATAAACATATCAGCACAATAAGTAAAGAACATTACTTGTCTAAGTTAAAAGATATAATAGCAAGAAAAAAACAACTTCTTGAGAAAAAAGAAAAAGACCAATCGGTTTTAAAGAAAAAAATTATCAACTTTGCCCTTTCTAAAGGTTATGATATTTCAGATATTTATGAAGTAATCAATGAATTAAAAATGTAAATTATACAACATGGTTATACAACTGAATGGGAAAAGGGCTTTTGTAAGTGGTGCCACGCAGGGTATAGGAAAGGCAATAGCCATACAATTAGCAAGAGCGGGCGCATCGGTAACGATATGTGCAAGAAATGAACAGGCACTGAAGCAAACTATTAATGAACTGGATAAATCTTATCAGCAAGAACATTCTTACTTATGTGCAGATTTTTCAAAACCGGATGAGTTGAGAAAAATTTTAGAAGCATATCACAGAAATTTTTCTGTTGTCCATATTATTGTTAATAATACCGGCGGTCCTGCACCAGGAAGTATTGTTTCTGCAAAACCCGAAGAATTTATCCATGCATTTCAAATGCATTTAATATGCAATCATCTTATCGTACAAAATTTTTTGCAAGCTATGAAGAGTAGTCAATACGGAAGAATTATTAATATTATTTCTACTTCTGTAAAGCAGCCGCTTCCTAACCTTGGAGTATCTAATACTATTCGTGCTGCTGTAGCCAATTGGTCTAAAACTTTGGCAAATGAACTGGCGGTTTATGGAATAACAGTTAATAATATTTTGCCGGGTGCTACTCGTACACAAAGGTTAGAACAAATTATTTATCAAAAAGCCCAAAAAAACAATATTTCAGTAGAAGTTGTAGAACAGGAAATGAAAAATGAAATACCCATGAAACGTTTTGGAACACCTGAAGAGATAGCATATTTAGCTACATTTCTTGCGTCGCCTTATGCGGCATATATTACAGGGGTTAATATTCCGGTAGACGGGGGTAGAACGTCTTGCTTGTAAAACTCAACAACATGAATTATATAAAAACATTTGGACTGTTATTCACAATGTTGTTTTTTTATCAATGTACCGATGATGATGAAGATACATTTTCGCCAAAACCAAGAGGTTATTACCGCATCGCCTTTCCTGAAAAAAAATATCGTTTGTATGACTCTGTATGTCCGTATAAATTTGAATATCCGGTTTATGGAAAAATTGAAAAAGACCCTCATGCATTAGCAGAGCCGTGTTGGATTAATTTACAATTCCCTTACTTTAGAGCTACTTTGCATATCAGTTATAAATCTATAAAAGATAAAAAGATAGCCAATCTTATTGAAGACACAAGAGAATTAGCCATTAAGCATCAAATAAAATCAATTGGAATGGAAGAAACTGTTATTTTAAGAGATAGTGTAAAAGTATATGGACTCATTTATGATATAGAAGGAAACACCGCATCGTCTTTGCAATTTTATGTTACAGACAGCACACAACATTTTATCAGAGGGGCTTTGTATTTTAACGTCCGTCCGAATATTGACTCAGTAAAAATTGTTCTTCAGTTTCTCAGAGAAGATGTGATTAAATTTATCAAAACTCTGCAATGGAAAGACAATAAATTATGATCTGGCATATTCTTAAATATCTTCTCTCTTTTTCTATTCCGGCATTTTACCGAAACATACAAATCAAGAACGTACACTATTTAAAAAATAATCATCCGGCTATTATTTCCTCCAATCACCCAAATGCTTTTATGGACCCCATTGCATTCAGTTATATGGTCTATCCTCCAAGAGTAAGATACATGGCACGAGGCGATGCCTTTAAACCAGGACTTATTACTAAAATTTTACAAAGTATAGGTATAGTGCCTATTTTCAGAATGCAGGATGCAGGAGCAGAAGGTGTAAAGAAAAACAATGAAAGCTACAGAATAGTTTATGACTTACTCAAAAAAAATAAAAAAATCATGATTTTTTCAGAAGGAATATGTGTGCAAGAAAAAAGATTAAGACCAATAAAAAAAGGTGTACCTCGCTTGATATTCAATGCACAGCAAACGATACCGGACAAAGAAATTTTAATTATACCAGTATGCATGAATTATTCTAACCCCTCTGAAATAGGTTCAACATTATTTATCCATGTGGGAGAGCCATTTTCTGTAAGGGGAAAAATGAATGAATTTATTCAGAACCCAAATGCAGCCATGCAAAAAATGATGCAAGAGATTTATCAGCGAATGCTACCTCTTACCATACACATTGAAAACCCGAAGAACGATGCAATATTTGAAAAAATCAGAGAACTCATTGAACATCCATTATGTCTTCAAAAAAAATTAAATCCATCTAATCTTGAACATCTCTTTATTGTTGAAAAAGAAATTTCTGAATGTATAAATATTGCTTCAAAAAATCAACCTGAAAAATTTCTTCTTTTTTCTGAAAAAGTATCTCATTTACATGATACCATACATTCGTATGATATACACATTCCCACCATTGCGGAATATACTCAACCTAAATGGAAATTAATCTTTAAAGCTATTCTTTATATGATAGTTTTTTTATTGTATAAAATTTTATACATGATAGTAGGTGGCTTTTTATATTTACCTTATTTTATTTCTCATCGTCTTGCAAAAAAAGCATCTCCTTCTGTTGAATTTTATGCTTCTTTCTTTTTAGCTTTTTCTACATTTATTTATCTGTTTTATTTTCTGATTTTATTTTTATTATTGAAAAACTTTATATCTGCGTTTTGGATTGTTTTATTTATAGTTTTTTCACTGTCTTGTATTCCATTATTACATCAATACAAAGTATTTAGAAAGAAAGTGATGACCTTGTTAAAAATTTTAAATAACAAAACATTTGCCTTAAATTTGAGTAAAAATATTGATAGTATTTTATATGATTATGAATACTTCAAAAGTATTATTAAAGCGTAGAAGCAAGCTGCTGACTGCAGTTTTCTTTACATGTTGCATATTGCTGTATTTTTCGTTTTATTTAGAAACATATAATCATGTAGAAATCATATTAAATGCGAATAAGAATATTATTTATGACAATGGAAAAAATATTCGGACCAATCTGCCATCAAAATCTAATTTTGCTTTTAAGGAAGGAGAAGTCCTTTCATATAGAGTTCATTATGGATTTATTGAAGCAGGTGTTGCTATTATAGAAGTAAAACCACAAATTGAAGAAATTGGAGGAAGAAAAGTTTATCATGTGGTAGGAAACGGTTATTCCAAAGGAACTTTTGATTTCTTTTTCAAAGTAAGAGATCGCTATGAAAGTTATATAGACAAAGAAGCACTATTACCATGGTTATTTATAAGACGAGTAGACGAAGGCGGATTTAAATTTTCTCAGAATTATTTTTTTAATCACTATAAAAAAGAAGTAAAAACCGAAGATAATCAAGTATATAATATACCTGATGAAGTGCACGATATGATTTCTGCTTTTTATGCTGCCAGAAACATTGATTTTTCTAATGCAAAAGCAGGTGATGTATTTACAGTCATGAGTTTTGTTGATAAAGAATTATGGCCTTTGAAAATGAAATATTTGGGCAAAGATGAGATAAAAACAGACATTGGAAAATTTAGATGTTTAAAGTTTTGCCCTATTGTACAGAGAGGTAGAATTTTCAAAAAAGAAGAAGATTTATTAGTTTGGATTACCGACGATAAAAATCATATTCCATTGAGAGCACAAGCTAAAATATTGGTAGGTAGTATCAAAATGGATATTACAGATATTAAAAACAATGCTAATCCGCTGTCTAAAGTTGAGTGAATAATTATTATCTTGCAGTGTCTGTATAATCCTGTATAATACTATAGTTTACTTAAATCTAATTTGGCCAGTTGAGGATTAAACCGATAGATTAAATATACCATTACAATGGTCATTGTTCCCCCAAAAACAATAGATGCAGTAAGCCCCATCAAACTGGCGGCTAAACCCGATTCAAAAGCCCCGATTTCATTGCTGGAACCGATGAATATTCCATTGATGGCTGTAACCCTGCCCCTTAAATGATCAGGAGTATATAGTTGTAAAATACTGTGCCTGATAACTACACTGACACTATCAAAAACACCTGTCCAAAACAACATCCAAAAAGCTAACCAATAATTTCTTGATATACCAAATAGTATGGTGAATAACCCAAATAAAGCAACAGAGTATAACAATACTTTTCCTGCATGTTTTACAGGTAAGTAAAAAGTCAAAATAAGAGACATAATCAGCGCCCCAATGGCAGGAGAAGTGCGTAATAAACCGTAGTATTCAGGACCTAAGTGAAGAATTTTATCAGTAAATGCAGGAATAATAGCGCTTACACCCCCAAATAATACAGCAAATAAATCTAAAGTAATGGCACTGAACAATATTTTACTGTTTTTTACAAATACAACCCCTTCTTTGATGCTTTCAAAAATATTTTCTTTAATCAGTGCGGCGTGATGGGTATTCCCTTTGTGCTTAATCATCATCAAACAAATGATACTAGTCAAATATAAACATCCTACTACAACATAAGACCACAAAGCCCCATTTGTAGCAGATGAATAGATTAAACCGGCCAGTACAGGTCCTAGGATAGCTCCTAAATGCCACGCGCCGCTATTTAAGGACGAAGAATAAGTGTATAATTCTCGCGGTAAAATTTCTGTCAAAAATGGCTGCATGGCGGCGGCCATAAATGCTCGGTTGATTCCAAACAGAACTACTATCAAATATAATACCCACATGGGCTTGTGGGTAAAAAATAAAAAGTGCTTTTCTGTATAAAACACTAAAAAGAGCGCTGTAATCAATAGAGTAACATTGCCGCTAAAAATAATCAACTTTCTGTTTAATTTATCTGACAAATATCCTGAATAAAATGAAACCAAAATAAAAGGCACTGCTTCTGCAAGACCTATTAAACCCAGCATCACTTCTTCTTTAGTATATTCATAGTAAATTTGTAAACTAATTACACTCATTTGCATTTGAATACCCAAGGTTAAGAACAGGCGAAGCAAAACAAAACTAACAAAATCTTTGTTTTTCAAAAGTAATCGTACAGGCGACATACACTAAATAAAAATTTCATTGGTTATCATATCCAAAATTAAACCACCATTGATGATGCAGCAAAAGTCGGAAAAATTTAATCAAGTCAATAGGCAAAGTAGAACATTGTTTTTTTAATGGCATCAATCCTTAAAAACAAAAGTTACATATATTTTCTTGCTGTTTTATAGCAACATTTTTTATTGTAGTAAGGCAAAACGTAACGAGAAAAACTATAAACTTTTTATTTCGCTAATCAAATCGGTAAGGGCTTTTTTAGCATCTCCAAAGTACATGGAGCACTTTGGGTTATAGAACAATAAATTATCTATACCTGCATAGCCGGCACTCATACTTCTTTTATTTACAATAATGTGCTTGGCTTTGTCTACTTCTAAAATGGGCATTCCGTAAATTGGAGAAGAGGGGTCGGTTTTTGCAGCAGGATTGACTACATCGTTGGCACCTATTACGAGCACTACATCCGTTTGCTCAAATTCCGGATTGATTTCTTCCATTTCTACTAATTTATCATAACTTACGTTGGCTTCAGCTAACAATACATTCATATGGCCGGGCATTCTTCCTGCAACAGGGTGAATGGCATACTTTACTTCTACACCTTTTGATTCTAATAAATCTTCCAATTCTTTAATAGTATGCTGTGCCTGAGCTACGGCTAATCCATATCCTGGTACAATGACTACTTTTTTGGAATATGCTAATAATACGGCCAGGTCCGATGCAGAGATATCTTTGATATTTCCTTTTGTATCAGTTGATTCGCCGGCTGAACTTCCGCCAAATGCTCCAAAAATCACATTAGAGAGGGGACGATTCATAGCTTTACACATAGCTAATGTTAAAAGGGTACCAGCACTTCCTACCAAAATACCTCCTGTTAGCATAATTTTATTGTCGTACAAAAATCCACCAAAAGCCGCTGCCAGCCCTGTGAAAGAGTTTAAAAGTGAAATCACAACAGGCATATCTGCACCACCAATAGGGATAGTAAAGAGTACTCCATATAAAATAGCAAAAGCAAAAACTAACATCAACATGGTGAAATGATTGTCAATTATAGAGAAATATATAGCTAACACAAGAGTGGCAATTAGAATAAGAATATTAATAATATTGTAAGAAGGCAAACGAACAGGTTTTTTCATTGTGCCATTTAACTTTAAGAAAGCAATGATGCTTCCGGAAAAAGAAACAGAGCCAATAATCATTCCACCAAGAATTGCAATAATGGTTCCGATATTTTGATGAGTATCGGACGAATGATTTTGTGAATGATAATATTCTATAATGGAAATTAGTGCTGCGCAGGCACCACCCATTCCATTGAATAGTGAAACCAGCTCGGGCATTTTGGTCATGGGTACTCTTTTGGCTGTCATCCAACCCACTATAGTTCCTAATCCTATAGCAGCAAAAATTAAAGTAATAATAAGTGGATTAAAATTATGGTGCAGAAAAATAGTGCCAAAAATAGCTATGGTCATACCAACAGCACCAATTATGTTTCCTTTTCGGGCAGTTTTGGGATGCCCCATGAGTTTTAGCCCTGCGATAAAAGATACAGACCCAATCAGATAAGAGATTTCAAGTAAGTAGTTGCTAATCATAATAGTATTTTATTTGAATGAAAGGATTAATTTGGAATTATTTTTTCTTAAACATTTCAAGCATTCTGTCTGTTACTACAAATCCACCAACCACGTTTAATGTTCCTAAAAAAACGGCTAAAAAACCAAGAATGAGTGCCAGTGTATCTTCGGGATTAAGATTAAGCATTACATGAATAGCACCAATAATGACTACACCGTGTATGGCATTGGCTCCACTCATAAGCGGTGTATGAAGTACAGTAGGTACACCTCCAATAATTTCTACCCCTACAAAAACGGAAAGAATAACAAAATAAATCTGTTCTCTGTATAAACTAAAAAATTCAAGTATTTGCTCCATAGTTTTTGATTTTAATTATTATTTTTTAATAATGCAGGGTTAACAACTTTTCCCTGATGAGTCATTAAACTTCCTTTAGTAATTTCTTCTTCCATTTCCCATTTAAATCCGTTGTTGTCAGATAAATGCAATAAAAATGCCTGTATGTTCTTGGCGTATAATTGGCTGGCGTTCATTGGTAATAAGGATGGTAGATTGCTTTCACCAATAATGATTACTCCATTATCAGTTTTAATAGTTTCGTTGAGCTTGCTTCCGGCTACATTACCACCTTGTTCTACTGCCATATCCACTATAACAGAGCCGTTACGCATACTTTTAACCATTTGTTCTGTAACTAACAAAGGTGCTTTTTTACCTGGAATAAGGGCGGTCGTAATCACTATATCGGCTTCTGCAACATGCCTGGCCACTAACTCTTGTTGTTTTTTCAGAAATTCTTCTGAAACATTTTTTACATAGCCCCCTTCTATTTTGATGGATTCATCAGATTTTACTTCAATAAACTTTCCGCCTAATGATTCCACTTGTTCTTTTGTTTCAGGGCGAATATCACTCACTTCTACTACGGCACCTAATCTTTTGGCAGTAGCAATGGCTTGTAAACCAGCAACGCCAGCCCCAAATATGACCACTTTTGCTGGTTTAATAGTACCTGCAGCAGTGGTCATCATGGGAAGAATTTTTCCAAGATGATCAGCTGCAAGAATAACTGCTTTATATCCTGCAAGATTGGCCTGAGAAGATAGAGCGTCCATTTTTTGTGCTCTTGAAATGCGTGGAATGGCATCCATGGAAAATGCAGAAATTTCAGATTTTACACACGCTTCTACCAATGAGGGATTAGTAAGTGCCCACATGAACGATATAAGAACCCCATTTTTTTTCATTAGAGCAATCTCTTCTGGTTGAGGAGGATTCACTTTTACTACAACATCACTTTGGTACACTTTGGTTTTATCTGCTATAGCGGCTCCTGCATGAATGAAATCATCATCTTTAATATATGAGAGAGCCCCTGCATCTTTTTCAACAACTACCTGATATCCTTTTTTTATGAGTTCTTTAATTACATCTGGAGTAAGTGCTACCCGGGCTTCTTTAAATTTGGTTTCTTTTGGAACGCCTATTATCATTGATTTTTAGTTTTGGGGCAATAATAATAAAAATAGTTTTGATGATATATCTGATTCAAAATCTTAGTGGTATTTTTGAATGTGCTTTCTGGGGGACTCGAACCCCCGACCCACTGATTAAGAGTCAGTTGCTCTACCAACTGAGCTAAGAAAGCTGATTAAAAAAGAGCGGTAAATGTAATAAAAATTTAATAATGTATGGGCTAATAAATTTGGCTACTAATAACATCTTTATTATTATTGCAGCTAGATAAATAATGATTATGACCAATTTTTTTTTGAATAAGTATTTCATTACTTTTATATTGTTCTTGATTTGGTTATTGTTTTTTGATAAAAATGATTTTTTTACTCAAAGAGATTTAAGTAAGCAATTGAAAAAATTATACGATGAAAAAAAATATTATCAAAATGAGATACAGAAAAATAAGCAAAATATTGATGAACTGAAGAATAATATTACAAGTATTGAAAAATTTGCCCGTGAACAGTACTGGATGAAAAAAGATAATGAAGATGTATATGTAGTGGCGAATAAAAAATAAAATGTATTCTTTATAATGAAAGTGGACTTTTACATTGCAGGCATTCAAAAATCGGGTACAACCAATCTTGCTTATTTATTAAGTCAATCTTCTAACATTGTTTCGCATCCGCAAATGGAATGTACGTTTTATTGGGACCAGAATGAATACAATAAAGGAGTAAAGTTTTTAAGAAACTATTATTTTTTTAATACCAATGATGAAACACTCAATCATCATTTTGTTTTGCTTAAACACAGTAATTCTTTTACTAATGTTCAAATACTACAAAAAATACTGAAAGATAACCCAAATGTCCATTTTTTATTGGTATTCAGAAACCCTGTTCAAAGATATG
>JAOABO010000005.1 GCA_026418315.1 Bacteroidia bacterium | reverse complement strand
TTCTAATGATAGGTAGGCATATTTGGAAGATTCAATGGTGGGATGACCTAAATCAATGGGTACTTCTTCTTCATAGCAGATAAATACATTGACTTTTTTGGGATTAATTTGAGTGAAATTTTTGATTGGATGAAAATTAAAGTCGTTGAGTTGAAGGGCTTTTCGGAAATAGGTGATGGTTTTTTGAGAGCTAAAAATAACAGGTGTGCAGATATCCAGTAAATCTGGGTTATGAACAGATTTCAATATTACCTCTGGTCCTATGCCATTAATGTCCCCTTGAGATATTCCAATTACGGGTTTGAATTTTATCATAGCGGCAAAGTTACAACTTAATTTATGCAAATACAAAAGCTAATCAAGTTTACTCAAAATAGAAAATACTTTTACAAAATGGGGTGTTTATGTAATATATGAAAAATAGTTGATAAATTCATTATTTACATTATGCGATATTTTTAATAGTATTATGCCGAAAATTGATAAAATGATATGGTGAAAAACAAAACATTAAAGGTTTTAAAATTTGGCGGAACTAGTGTAGGTTCAGCAGAAAGGATGAGGCAACTGACAAAATTAATTGTAAATGATGAACCGAAAATTGTTGTTTTGTCTGCAATGAGTGGTACAACTAATACATTGGTAAAGATTAGTGATTATTTAAGAAACAATAAATTAAAGGAAGCAGGGGTTGAGATTGAAAATTTGTATAATCAATATATTGAAGTATGTAATGATTTACTTCAGGGTGAATATAATATGAAGGGCAAGCAGGTTATCAAAGAAGTATTTGAAATTATCAGGAATTACAGAAACGAGGCATTTACCTTTACTGTTAAGGAAGAAAAAATTATTTTAGCACAAGGGGAAATATTAAGCACTCATTTATTCAACTTATATCTTCAACAAATAGGAGTGAAAAGCATATTATTAGATGCCTTACAGTTTATGAAATTAGACGAAAACAATGAACCCGATATAGAGTTTACTAAAAAAGTTTTGAGTGATATTTTAAATCAATATAAAGATGATAATTTATTTATTACTCAAGGATATATATGTAGAAATGTTTATGGCGATATTGATAATCTTAAAAGAGGTGGTAGTGATTATACAGCATCTATTATAGGAGCAGCTATATGTGCATCTGAAATTCAAATTTGGACAGATATAGATGGCATGCATAATAACGACCCCAGAGTGGTATCCAGAACATATCCTGTTAATTATTTAAGTTTTGACGAAGCGGCCGAACTGGCTTATTTTGGAGCTAAGATATTGCATCCTGCTTGTATTTTGCCTGCGCAAAAAGAGCAAGTGCCAGTCATCTTAAAAAATACGATGCAACCGCAGGCAGCGGGTACAATTATTACTAATGCCTTCCCTAATGAAGGATTTAAGGCAGTAGCTGCTAAAGATAACATTACCGCCTTACAAATAAAAAGTTACAGAATGTTACTCGCTTATGGTTTTTTAAGAACCATCTTTGAAATTTTTGAGAGATATAAAACATCTATTGATATGATTACCACTTCAGAAGTGGCGGTGAGTGTTACGATTGATGATACAACTAATTTGGACCCTATTGTGAATGAATTAAAGCAAATAGCAAGTGTTGAAATCATCCCAGAGCAAACTATTATTTGTGTTGCAGGATACCTACCTAAAAATAAACCAGGGTATTTATTTAAAGTAACAGAAGCATTAAAAGATATTCCTGTTAGTATGATTTCTTATGGGGGGAGTGATTTCAATATTTCTGTTTTGGTCTCATCTAAATATAAAAAACAAGCCATGGAACAGCTTAATAAAGTATTGTTTAATCTTTAGGATATGTTTTTCAGTCATGCTATAATTGAAAAATTAAAAAAACTACCTACACCTTATTATTATTACGATACCGATATTTTTGAATTAACGCTTCAAAGAGCCATTAAAGCATCTGAAAAGGTTGGGGGTAAAATTCATTATGCATTGAAAGCAAATTGTCAGGATAAATTATTACAGATTTTGTCAACCTATCATATTGGTTCAGATTGTGTAAGTAGCGGAGAAATCAAAAAAGCATTACAAAATAACATACTTCCTGAAAACATTGTTTTTGCTGGGGTTGGTAAAACAGATGAAGAAATTACGTATGCTATATCTCAAAAAATTTTTTGTTTGAATATAGAAAGTATTCAGGAAATGGAAGTAGTCAATGAAATTGCCGGAAAATTGAACACAGTGGCAGATGTAGCTTTGCGAATTAACCCTAATGTGGATGCTTATACGCATAAATTTATAACAACCGGATTAACAGAAAATAAGTTTGGTATCAATGCTTCAGATTTGACAATAGTGTTAGAGAAATTACCTCAGATGGCTCATTTAAAGTTAATTGGTTTACATTTTCATATTGGCTCTCAGATAATGGATATGTCTTCTTTTAAAAATTTATGTTTAAAAGTAAACGAGATACAAAGGTGGATGGAAGAAAGGGGTATTGTTTTAAAACACCTGAATATGGGCGGTGGATTAGGCGTTGATTATGTTCATCCCGATAAAAATTTGTTTCCGGATTTTGAAAGTTACTTTGCTGTGTTTGAAAAGTTTTTGGAAAGGAGGCCTTATCAACTATTGCATTTTGAATTAGGTAGGTCATTGGTGGCGCAATGTGGGGTTTTGGTTACCAAAGTATTGTTTCATAAAACATCAGGAAGCAAGCACTTCTTAATTGTAGATAGTGGTATGAATCATCTTTTAAGACCTGCACTTTACGAAGCATACCATAAAATTGAAAATATTTCCAAATATTTAGAAACACCTGATGAGTTGTATGATGTATGTGGTCCGATATGTGAGACAACAGATTATTTTGGTAAAAATGTATTATTGCCTCATACAGAAAGAGGGGATTTTATAGCCATTCTTTCTGCTGGTGCTTATGGAGAAGTAATGGCCTCTAATTATAATTTACGTGGATTTCCAAATATATATTTTTCCAATGAAATTTAATTCTTTCCGACGATAAAAATAAACTTGAAAAATATAAAATCTTATATGTATTTTTAGCAATAAAAAATTATTATGAAAGTAGTTATTGTAGATGATGAAAGATTATCAAGGGAAGAGTTAAAAAAATTACTTAAAAAAAATCATCCTGAAGTGGAGGTAATAGCTGAGTGTGTAAATGCAGAAGAGGGTAAGCAGAAAATTGAAGAATTAAAGCCGGATTTGGTGTTTTTGGATATTGAGATGCCCGATAAAACAGGTTTTGAAATGTTGAATGAAATTAATGCTATTCCAGATGTTGTTTTTATTTCGGCTTATGATGAGTATGCTATAAAAGCATTTGAATTTCAGGCATTGGATTATATATTGAAACCAATTGATGCACAAAGATTAGCAGATTGTATCCGAAAATATCAGGTTAAAGAAGAAAAAGAAAATCAGGTAGTTACTAAAACCGATAAACTGAATAAAGATGCCAGAGTTTTTATGAAAGATGGAGATAGGTGTTGGTTTGTTGCATTAAAAGATATTATTTTGTTTGAGTCATTAGGAAATTATGTGAAAGTACATTTGTCTGATTCTCATCCTGTTATTTTTAATAGTTTGAATGCTTTAGAAGAAAGGTTACCATCTGATATGTTTTTTAGAGCAAATAGAAAGTTTATCATCAACTTGTTTCATGTAACAAGTATTTCTACCTGGGTGAATAATGGTTATATCGTAAAATTATCTAATGGAGCAGAAATAGATCTTAGCCGTCGGCAATCGGTTCGCTTTAAAGAATTGTTTATATTATAACTATAACAAAGAATGAATACAGGACATTTCATTCAGTTCATTGATGAGTATGTATTGTTTTTTTTTCAGTCCGTTCATCATCCTTTTTTAGATCAGTTTTTTTGGTACGTATCAGAAGCATGGATTTTTTTGCCACTATGGCTATGGGCTTTGGTTAAAATTTATCATCAATATCATAAAAAGGATTATGCAAAAATTATTCTGATAATAGGGGCAACCATACTTATAAGTGATCAAGCGTGTAATTTGCCCAAAAATTATTTTAAGAGATTAAGACCTACTCACAATCAATTATACCAAGATAAAATTCAGTTAGTGAACAACTATCGTGGTGGAACCTACGGTTTTTATTCTGCTCATGCGTCTAATAGTGCCGCTATATTTGTGTTGGTGTTATTGTTTATCAAAAACTCAAATTTAAAATTTTGGCTAATATTGTATCCTTTGCTTACTGGAATTAGTCGGTTATACTTAGGAGTGCATTATTTTACTGATGTTTTGGTTGGATGGATAGCAGGAAGCATCATTGCATTTTGTGTTTATTCATTGGGACTTTATTTTACAGGATTGAAAAACAGATTACATACATGATTGTTTTTTTATTTTGGGTTGTTACTTTGCTTGTTGTTGTTTATAAAATTAACTTATATGTCAATAAGCAGTTTGTATTTTTTGTTTTAATTGCAAAATCTATATTTATTTTTTTAATTTCCTATACAAGTTTATCAGAAATTTCTTTTTTAAATACCCCTGATGAAGATAATTACTTTAATGATATTTTGTTGTTTCATCAATATGCTAAAGAATACCCATCTTTGTACTTTCAATTTTTATTTGATATTGAACCTGCTAATGATGATATATTTAATCAATATTTTACATATACGAATGCATGGTACAAAGCACCGGAATTTTTTTACAATGATAATAGGTGGGTTATAAAAATTCATAGTTTATTGTCATTTATATCAGGGGGGCATTTGTCTGTACATAGGTTGATGTCTGCATTTTTTTCATTAGTGGGTTGGGCACTTGTATTTCAGTTTATTAAAAATATAATTTTTTTTAATAGTGCAAAAGACAAAGTATCCGACCGTTTTATGAGCAGTGTTTTTCTAATTTCCTCGTTTTTCCCTTCTTTTTTCTTTTTTACGTCTTTTGTTCTGAAAGAAAGTTTGATGGTTTTGTTTATGGGCTTGATAGTAACCGTATTGTATCAATGGATTATTGAAAAACAATGGAACTTTGTGAATATATTAACGGGTATTTTTTTAATAATTATATCCTTCCTTTTTAGAGTAAGTTACTTGCTTCCTTTTATGCTTTTTTCATTTTGGTATCTTATTGTGTATGGGTATATTCAAAAATTGAGAGTAATCATTTTTATAGGTGGCCTGTTTTTTTTATTTGTTTTAGTAACAATAACTATTCGTTATGGATTTAATAAAAACCTGGCAAGCATCATTCAATACAGGCAAGAACGTTTTTTAGATGCTTCAAAAGGCGGAATTTTTCTGGTCAGTACAAAAAAATTTGTTAGAGTGCCTTATGAATGGAATTACCTTTATATTGATTCTACCGACAATGTGCCCAGTTTTCGTATAAAATATAATGTACCTATTATGTATTGGTATCTTACTCATTTACAAGATACTATTCAAGAACTCAATAAAGATACAACCGAAAAATACAAAGGTTTGTACTACATAGAAAAAGCTAACAAAACCATATTTATTTCCCCTATCAATTTTCAAAAACCTTTGTTTTACAACCTTAAAAGCATTGTAGAGTCATTGGCTGTTTTTTTCTTTTATCCTCATCATATACAATCTGTAATGGATTTAATTGTTTGGTTTGAAAATATTGCTATATTGTTGTTATTAATTGCTACTGTTTTATATGCAAGAGTTCATCCACTGCATTTTGTTTACGTTTTTATGTTAGTACTATATTTTATTTTGATGATATCTGTTTCCTCGCCCAATATAGGGGCCATTACAAGATACCGTTATTTTTTATTACCCTTCCTTTTTATTAACATTGCAACACAATTTCATTTAAGAAAGGTAAACCCATTACAATGACTGACTTGTTACATTATCCCTTTGAGAAAGATCCCTTTCCTACAAAGTATTTTTATTATTTTACTAATAGATTTAATGAACAATATGAGGTATCATTTGCAAGAGATCAGGAAAATTATTTGAAAGTGCATGTTACTTTTTGCGTAACAAATGATGAGTATGAGAATGATCAATATGCTATAACCAACAAAGGAGATGTATATCGGGTACTCAATACAGTATGTATGATTATAATAAAATTTTCAGAAGAACATCCCAATGTTTATCATTATGTATTTTCTGGAGAAAGAAGAAAATTTGAAACTAAAGAAACGCATCCTGTAACAGGTAGAACACGAGTATTTTTAAGATTTGTAAAAAAATTTTTCAACCCACCCAAATGGACGATTCAACAAGATAATAATTTTGTACACTTATATAAAAACATTCAGGGTTGACGAATAACTAAACATTCTGAATTTTTTCTTAATCCAAAAAATAATCTCTAATTTTGCCGGCAAAACAAATTTTATGGGTAAAGGCGATAAAAAAACCAAAAGAGGTAAAATACACATTGGTACCTATGGAAAAACAAGGCCAAAAAAGAAAAAGAAAACCGCAGCCAAATAATACCTTGTATTAAATACACGGTGGGCTCGTATCATTAGAAACAAGTATTAAAAATACGAGCCATTTTTATTATTAAAATAAAAATTACATCTATGGAAAAATTTGATGTGGTGGTTATCGGCTCCGGGCCAGGAGGTTATATTTGTGCTATTCGTGCCGCTCAGTTAGGATTTAATGTAGCAATAGTTGAAAAATATAATTCTTTGGGAGGAACCTGCTTGAATGTTGGCTGTATTCCTTCAAAAGCATTGCTTGATTCTTCAGAACACTATTTTAATGCAACACATAGTTTTGAACAACATGGAATAAAAATAAGTGGACTAAAGCCCGATGTAAAACAAATGATAGCCCGCAAAAGACAAGTTGTAAAAGAAAATAGCGATGGTGTTATGTATTTAATGAAGAAAAATAAAATTAAAGTATTTCATGGTCATGGTAGTTTTGTGTCAGATACTTTACTGAAAGTATCAGGAGAAAAAGAAACTTATGAATTGAACGCAAAATATTTTGTGATAGCCACTGGTTCAAAGCCCGCCAATTTACAAGGTGTAGAGATTGATAAAAAACAGATTATTACATCCACCGAAGCATTGGAATTAGAAACCATTCCTAAACATTTAATAGTGATAGGAGGAGGTGCTATAGGCTTAGAATTGGGTAGCGTTTTTGCAAGAATAGGAAGTAAAGTATCAGTAGTTGAATATATGGATAGAATTATTCCTTTAATGGATAGTTCCTTATCTAAAGAACTTCAGAGATTACTTAAAAAAAATCTTGGCTTTGAATTTTATTTGCAACATAAAGTAGTATCTGCTACAAAAAAATCTAAAGACGTCATATTAACCATTCAAAATAAAAACGGCGAAAACATTGAGTTGAAAGGCGATTACGTGTTAGTATCTGTCGGACGCAAACCTTATACCGAAAATTTAGCTTTGGATAAAGCAGGTGTTCAAATAGACGAAAAAGGCAGGGTAGTGGTAAATGAAAAACTTCAAACTTCACAACCGCATATTTACGCTATTGGTGATGTGGTAAGAGGGCCTATGCTTGCTCACAAAGCAGAAGAAGAAGGCGTGTTCGTTGCCGAAATTTTAGCCGGACAAAAACCACATATCAATTACAACCTTATTCCATCAGTAGTATATACATGGCCAGAAGTGGCATCTGTTGGTTTTACCGAAGAACAATTAAAAGAAAAAAATCTGCCCTACAAATCAGGGCAATTTCCTTTCAAAGCTAGCGGCAGAGCCAAAGCCAGTATGGATACAGACGGGTTCATTAAAGTATTAGCACATAAAGACACTGATGAGATATTAGGAGTACACATGATAGCCCCTCGCGCGGCCGACCTGATTGCAGAGGCAACACTGGCTATGGAATACAAAGCCACAGCTGAAGACATCGGAAGAATATGCCATCCGCACCCCACTTTTAGTGAAGCATTCAAAGAAGCATGTTTGGATGCTTTTGAAAAGAGACCTCTCAATTTCTGATAATTTCATATATTTGCACCTATGGCAAAGGCATCAGCCAAAATACCTGCCTGTTCTTTTTGCGGAATGCCCCAAAGCGATAATCAACTCTTATTGGCAGGACACAATGCCTATATCTGCGAATCTTGTGTGCAGAAAGCATACGAAATTGTTGTTACGGACAAACAACATCATAATAAACAAAAACCTCCATATTCCGAAGATATAAAAGCATTAACACCGAAAGAAATAAAAAAATACTTGGATGAATATGTGATAGGACAAGATGAAGCTAAAAAAATATTGAGTGTTGCGGTTTATAACCACTACAAGAGAGTATTCAATAAGACCAAAATTTCACACAAACAGGAGAATAATGTAGAACTGGAAAAATCCAACATTTTATTGATTGGAGAAACAGGAACAGGAAAAACATTACTTGCCAAAACTATAGCCCGATTACTCAATGTACCCTTTTGTATTGCAGATGCAACAGCTATTACAGAAGCAGGATATGTAGGAGAAGATGTAGAAACTATTCTTACACGGCTTTTGCAGGCAGCAGATTATGATGTTAAAGCAGCAGAAAAAGGCATAGTATTCATTGATGAAATTGACAAGATAGCAAGAAAGTCAGGGGATAACCCATCTATTACAAAAGACGTGGGGGGAGAAGGCGTTCAACAAGCACTACTTAAAATACTGGAAGGCGCCGATGTGTTTGTACCACCACAAGGAGGCAGAAAACACCCCGAACAACAAATGATTAGAATTAATACCCGCAATATATTGTTTATATGCGGAGGTGCATTCGTAGGATTAGACAAAATTATTTCATCACGCATTAATATCAATGTTATTGGATTCAAGGGAAAAGCTTCAGAAGAAATAGATAAAAATAATCTTTTACCGTTTGTTACCTCTCATGATCTTAAAACTTATGGATTGATACCAGAATTATTAGGCAGATTGCCTGTTATAGCCACATTAGAATCTCTCAGTAAAGACGCATTAAAAAGAATTTTATTAGAGCCTAAAAATGCATTAATTAAGCAATATATCTATTTATTTGCTTTGGATAATATTCAATTGTCTTTTGAAGAGGAAGTATTTGACCTCATGGTAGATACTGCTATAGAACTCAAGCTTGGAGCAAGAGGGCTAAGAAGCATTTGTGAAACTATCATGACTGATTTAATGTTTGAACTGCCCAAGAAAAATGAAAAGCCCATAGAATACACCATTACTAAAGAGTATGCCGAAAAAAAACTACACAAATTAAAACTTAAAACTCAAAGTATAAAAAAATCAATTTAAAAGAGTTTATTTGAAACATATTTCTTAATATTAAGCCCAAAAATTAAAACTATGAAAAAATCACTTTTAATAATTAGTTTAATAAGTTTAACCATAGCCGCTTGTAGTAAAAAAAATTCTCCTGAACCAGCCACTCCTGATAATGATATGACAACAGCAAAAGATGCCGTTAAATCCTATGAAGTCATGAATGATGTATTTTTAATGGCAGCCCTAACCCGAGATACTTATACCGCTACTCCATTTTTTGGAAACACTGGAATAACCATTAAAAAAGATACAGTAGCAAAAATAGATACGCTTATTTTGACCAACGCATTAGGCACTGATAAAAATATCAGAAACGGAAAAATTATTATCAAATACTCCGCCTCAACGCTCAATGCCAAATATTTTCGCCAGCCAGGGTTTAAATGTAATGTTGAACTGTCTAATTATTCAATTAATACATCTACTATATCTGCTGCATCTATCGTTATTTCAAATACTACCCCTAATGGTTTTAACCCAAATACTACAAAACTGTCATGGTCTGCAGCATATTCTAACTTTACAATCAATGACGGCACCAGTTCTGTGATAGTTACTTCTACACACGCCATTACCTTAAATAATACGAACGATGCTTCTGTATATAACAACACGGGCAATATTCCAATACAATGGCAAAATGCTAACATTAATCTTACCGGTAACGGAAGTGGCTCTAATAGCAAAGGGTCTTTTGACATTACCTTTAATTCACCCGCTTCTGATTACTTATATCGTGATTTCAAAAACTGCGCACCCGAAGGATTTGTAAAACCAGGAAAACACCCCTTTATTAAGGGATTGATTTACGTAAAACCAAATGGAAAAAATGCACAAAAGGTTGATATTGGCGAAGGCATTTGTGACTACAACGTTAAAATAACTATCAACGGTAATACATATCAAACAGATATATTATAGCTGAATATTTGTAACATCAAAAAAAGAACTTAATTAAAAGCATTTTTATGCCCAGTATTTTATCTGCAACAGACACTCAAACAAAAGCAACACAGTCCGTAACAGAGCAAATGTCTGTATTTAACCATGAACAAATTGTTTTTTGCAATGATAATAATGTAGGACTTAAAGCCATCATAGGTATCCATAATACTGTGTTAGGTCCTGCACTGGGCGGAACCAGAATGTGGAATTATGCATCTGAACAAGAAGCATTGACAGATGTATTAAGATTATCGAGAGGAATGACCTATAAATCTGCAGTTGCAGGAATCAATTTGGGTGGAGGAAAAGCAGTAATCATTGGTGATCCCAAAAAAATTAAAACAGAAGCACTGCTTCGTAGTTATGGAAAATTTATAGATAATTTGGGAGGAAAATATATTACTGCCGAAGATGTTTCCATGAACAGCAAAGACATGGAAATTATTCACATGGAAACCGATTTTGTTACCGGACTACCTGAAAATATGGGAGGTAGTGGCGACCCTTCACCCGTCACTGCTATGGGTGTATGGATGGGAATGAAAGCGTCTGTAAAAGAAGTGTATGGGAATGATTCTTTAGAAGGTAAAAAAATTATTGTTCAGGGGCTTGGTAATGTGGGAAAACATTTAATTGAATACCTTGCAAAAGAAAATGCAGAACTATTCGTTTATGATATTGATAGTGAGAAAATAAAATCAGTTTCAAAGCAATATAAAATAAAAGTCCTATCAGAAAGCGAGTTATATTCTGCAGATGCTGATATATACGCACCATGTGCACTGGGGGCCACCATTAATTCCCAAACATTAGAGCAATTAAAAGTCAAAATCATTTGCGGTTCGGCTAATAATCAATTAGCAGATGAAAACATACATGGTAAAATGGTGGAAGAAAAAGGCATACTATATGCACCAGATTTTGTGGTAAATGCCGGAGGTATCATTAATGTATATTATGAACTGGAAGGATACAACAGAGAACGGGCATTAAGCCATGCAGAAAGAATTTACGATACCACCATAAAAATTTTTGACATAGCTAAAAAAGAAAAATTACCTACCTATTTAGCAGCTAATCGTCTTGCAGAAGAAAGAATTAAGGCCATTGCCCAACTAAATGCAAGATTGTAGCACTTGTTTTCTATGCCTTTAGTTTCAACTTTTAAAGTTTAAGTACTTTACATTTAATATTTTCTTCACAATACAGTAATATTGAATTCAAATAAATGCTTTACCTTTGTAAGGAAATAAAATGATATGGCTACTAAAATTTTGATAGCAGACGATGAAGAAGATATACTTCAGTTTTTATCCTATAACTTAAAAAAAGAAGGATACGAAGTGCTTACTGCTACTAATGGAGCAGAAGCTATTAATATAGCAGAAAAAGAAAAACCCGATTTAATAGTATTAGATATTATGATGCCCGTGATGGATGGAATGGAAACATGCAGAGAGCTGAGAGAAATGCCCGCTACTAAAGATAAGCTCATTGTTTTTTTAACAGCAAGAAATGAAGATTATTCTCAAATAGCAGGGTTTGAAAATGGAGCAGATGATTACATAACAAAGCCAATAAAACCCAAATTGTTTATTTCCCGCATTAAAGCTTTATTAAGAAGGTCTCAAATGAGTAGTGATACCAATAGTGTTGTAGAAATAGGACCTATTAAAATAGATAAAGAAAAACATTTGATTTTCAAAAATGGTCAAACCATTGAAATGCCACGCAAAGAATTCATGTTGTTAGAGCTTTTGGCCAGTAAGCCCGGCAAGGTCTTTTCAAGAGAATACATATTAGAAAAAGTATGGGGAGAAGATGTAATAGTAGGCGAAAGAACTATTGATGTTCACATCAGAAAAATTCGTGAAAAAATAGGCGATGATTGTATTAAAACAGTAAAGGGATTAGGATATAAATTGGAGTATTAATTAGATATTTAATAGCAAATTTCCATGAATAACCAATCTAATCATGATGATATTTTTGTCCTTTAATGATGCTAAAAGCACGGTACAATTGCTCTAAAAAAATAATTCTTACCAATTCGTGAGAAAAAGTCATTTTAGATAAGCTAATATTAAAGTATTTGTTTTTTAATTCTTTACTGAAACCATAAGGACCACCTGTTATAAACACTAATCTTTTATTCTTGAAAGATTGTTGTTCTATCCATTTGCTAAATTCTAATGAACTCATTTCTTTGCCTTTTTCATCTAACAAAATCACAAAATCATTATCTTTAAGATGGGTAAGCACTAGCTTTTCCTCTTCTTTTTTTTGCTCTCCTATGCTTTTATATCTAACATTTTTTGGCACAATTATTGTTTTAATGTTACATCTGCAATAAAACTTCAGCTTATTTTCATAAATTTCAATTAAACTTTGAATAGGAGCAGAAGCTATTTTATCTATAAATATGACTAAAATATTCATGACTGCTTAGATATTAATTTTGCACACAAATGAAAACAATTTTATCCATAGTGATATTTACTTTTTTGTCTTTTGATGTAAGCGAAGATATTATCAATGCATTGAAATATAACAAATATCAAGACCTATATAGGTTTTTAGATGAAAAAGTAATCATCAGAATTTTAGAAAAAGAAGATTTATTAAGCAAAGAACAATGTGCGGCTAATCTATCAGCATTCTTTGAGAAAAACCCAATTAAAAGCTTTACTCTGATGCAGAATACAGCCCTTTCTGCTCATGCTCAGTTTATTTATGGTACCATAGATACAGGTAACAATAAATACAAAATATCTATCTTGATAAAAAAATCTTATATTGTACAGTTTCGTATAGATTATTTTGATTAATTATTTTGTGTATCTTTGATTTTTAATCAAATTTGCCCCTCATTTCTTTGTTCATGATGAATGACTTTTTTCAACAACACGCATCTCATTTTTCTTTTGAAAAATTTGTCAAACAGGCCTTAAAAGAAGATATTGGAAAAGGAGATATTACAACACTCAGTACTATTCCAGTAGGCACATACAGTCAAATGCAACTATTAGTTAAACAAAACGGCATTATTGCAGGCATAGAAGCAGCACAAAGAATATTGCATTTTGTGTATCCACAAGCCATTATGGAAATTTTTATTCAAGATGGGCAGGAAGTGAAAAAAAACGACATAGCGTTTTATATAAAAGGAGATATGAGACGATTGCTAAGCTATGAAAGATTATTGCTTAACATCATGCAAAGAATGAGTGGTATTGCTACCCAAACAAAATATTTACAATCATTGTGTTACGGAACATCGGCTAAAGTAACAGATACCCGAAAAACAACCCCGCTTTTCAGGTTTTTTGAAAAATGGGCTGTACATATTGGGGGCGGCTATAATCACAGGTGGGGATTGTATGATATGATACTCATTAAAGATAATCATATTGATGCAGCAGGAGGAATAGAAAAAGCCATTATCAAATGCCGAAAATATATTGAAAGAAAAAAATTAAATGTAAAAATAGAAGTAGAAACCCGCAATATAGATGAAGTCAAAAAAGCCCTACCTCTTATGCCCGACAGAATTATGCTGGATAATTTTACCGTAGAAAACACAAAAAAAGCAGTAGATATCATTAAAGGTCAAACAGAAACAGAAGCTTCGGGTGGAATTAACGAACATAATATTCGTGATTATGCTTTAACGGGAGTAAATTATATTTCAGTGGGTAGTTTAACCCACCAGATTAATAGTTTAGACCTCAGCTTGAAGATTATAAAATAATTCAAAAAATAGCATTCAACTTAATGGCATATAAATTGATAAAATAACCCATAAAAATATTTAAAACATGTTTGAAAACCTGCTGAATACACCAATAGACGAAGACACAGAGTTTATACCCCTACTGAGCACAGAAGACGAAAAAAACATCAATTCGGAAAAATTGCCTGATATTCTGCCAATATTACCACTTCGCAACACAGTATTGTTCCCAGGGGCAGTTATTCCTATTACGGTTGGCAGAGATAAATCTATTGCCTTAATCAATGACGCCTATAAAAACAAAAATATAATAGGGGTAGTAGCACAAAAAGATGAGAAAATAGAAGACCCTCAGCCAGAGGATATTTATTACACCGGAACATCGGCCAGAATATTAAAATTGCTTAAAATGCCCGATGGGAATACTACAGTTATTTTGCAAGGAAGAAAAAAGTTTTCTATTGAAAATATTATACAAACAGACCCCTATATTCAAGCAAAAGTTCAGGCAATAGATGAAATTTCTATTAATAAAGAAGAAGATGAATTTATTGCTATTATATCTGCTATAAAAGAGGTTGCAATAAAAATCATTAAGCAATCGCCTAATATCCCTACAGAGGCGAGTTTCGCTATTCAAAATATAGAAAGTCCATCTTATTTGGTGAGTTTTATTGCGTCACATATCAATATATCCATTACAGAAAAACAAAAATTACTGGAAGAAAATAATCTAAAAACACGTGCCTTTGATTTACTAACCCTACTCAATAAAGAATATAACCTGATAGAATTAAAAAATCAAATACAAAATAAAGCCAAAAGTGATATAGAAAAACAGCAAAGAGAATATTTTTTGAACCAACAGCTTAAAACTATTCAGGAAGAGTTAGGAGGAAATCAATACGAACAAGAAATCAATGAACTTGAAAAAAAAGCCCAAAAAAAGAAATGGAATAAAGCAACAAAAGAATTTTTTGAAAAAAGTTTAAACAGATTAAGAAAAATTCATCCCGGCACACCCGATTATTCAGTTCATCTTGCCCATCTTGAATTAATGCTTGACTTACCGTGGGAGCATTATAGCAAAGATATTTTAGACATTAATTATGCCAAAAAAGTATTGGATGAAGACCATTACGGTTTAGAAAAAATTAAAGAAAGAATATTAGAATACCTGGCGGTTATTAATCTTAAAAAAGATTTAAAGTCGCCAATATTATGCTTATATGGACCACCCGGCGTTGGAAAAACATCTTTGGGAAAAAGCATTGCCCGAGCATTAGGAAGAAAATATGTAAGAATGAGTTTAGGAGGATTACACGATGAAAGTGAAATTCGCGGACATAGAAAAACATATATTGGAGCCATGCCCGGTAGAATTATTCAAAATATCAGAAAAGCAGGAGTGTCTAATCCTGTTTTTGTATTAGATGAAATAGATAAAATTGGAAGAGATTATCATGGCGATCCTGCCTCTGCCTTACTTGAATTATTAGACCCTGAGCAAAACAATGCCTTTTATGATAACTATCTTGAAACCGAATATGATTTAAGTAAAGTACTTTTTATAGCCACCTGTAATGATTTAAACACTATACATCCTGCATTGTTAGATAGATTTGAAGTAATTAATGTAACCGGATACAGTACAGAAGAAAAATTACAGATATGCAAAAAATATCTTATTCCTAAAATATGTTCGGAAACAGGAATTAAAAAAAATCAACTCAAATTAAGCGACAATCTGATAGAGCATATCATTGAAAATTATACCTACGAAAGCGGTGTAAGAAATCTTGAAAAGAGAATTGCCAAAATAGCAAGACATATAGCACTACAAATATCATTAAACAAAGAAGTGTCTAAAATTTCTGAGAAATATTTACCAAAAATATTTGGTCCCACTCATATCAAAGAAAAATATGAAGGGAATGATATTCCCGGTGTAGTAACAGGATTAGCATGGACACCTAATGGAGGAGATATTTTATACATTGAAACAGTAATGTCCGACTCAAAAGACACATCACTTACTCTTACAGGTAATCTTGGAAATGTAATGAAAGAAAGTGCTACTATTGCTCTTGAATACATTAAATCCCACGCTTCAGTTCTGAAAATCAAAAAAGAAAATTATGAGCAAAAACACTTTCATATGCATGTGCCGGAAGGGGCAGTGCCTAAAGATGGGCCCAGTGCAGGAATAGCCATGGTATGTTCTTTAGTAGGATGTATGACAAAAAAGAAATTAAAAAAAGGAGTAGCCATGACAGGCGAAATTACTTTGAGAGGAAAAGTATTGCCGGTAGGAGGGATTAAAGAAAAAGTTTTAGCAGCTAAAAGAGCAGGTATAAAAGAAATTATTTTAAGTAAAGCTAATCAGCAAGATGTAGACGATATACCAAAAGAATATCTGAAAGGACTTACATTTACTTATGTAGATAATATCAAAGAAGTGATAGAAAAGGCCTTTTAGTAAGTATAAAGAATTCTCTATATCATTTAAATGTGACACTTAAAATAATCAAAGGTTTCTTTGCAGGTGTTGCATCTCATCAATGCCTTGCAGGGTGTGCTGCCGTAAGGAGAGATAAGTGTTACTTCATTACTGTTACATCGGGGGCAAGTTATTGTATATTCACCATCCTGTAATTCTTTTAAACTGATTTTGTTTTGTGGAGGAGCAATACCATATTCACTGAGCTTTTTTAATGCTGTTTCAGAAATTCTATCTGTAGTCCATGCCGGAGAATAAACAATTTCTACTTGGGCATTAATATTGTTTTCCTTTAGTTTTTTTTCAATATCGTTTTGAATTTGCCAGGTGGCAGGACATGCTGTGTAAGTAGGCATTATTTGTACAAGCACTTTATTATCTTTAATAATAATATCTTTAATCATTCCCAGTTCTACAATACTTACAACGGGAATTTCAGGGTCAGGAATAGAATTCAGCAATGATAAAACAAAATTTTTATCTACACTATTACCATTTTGCATCGGGGTACATTCTTGGTAAAGATTGCATTTCTGCAAGTATGTAATCTAAATATTCTGTATGAACGCCTTGCTTTCCTCCGCTTTGCATATATACATCTTTTGGAATAGTTAAGTTGGCTTCTTTCAGCAAAGATTGAATGTCTTCATTCCATATATACTGTATTTGGCTTAAAGAGGGGGCTATTTTTTCTTCTTCCATTATTTTTTCAGATTCATCGGGCATAAAAAGTTCGCCTGTAAAACGCCACAAGTTGTTCAAAGCATTTTGAGTTCTTTGATGACTTTCTTCTGTTCCATCACCAAATCTTTTAATCCACCAGGAAGAGTGACGGTAATGGTATTTAATTTCTTTTACTGCTTTTTGTGCAAGCCCTGAAAGCGTTTCATCTTTACAGCCACATAAGGCATTGAAGTAATGATAACGAAAAGCATCTACAAAAAGCTGTCTTACCATTGTATTCGCATAATCTCCATTAGGTAATTCTACTAATTTTACATTAAAATATTCTCTTCCGTTTCTAAAGAATGCCAATTTATCTTGATCTCTTCCTTTGTTTTCTACTTTTCCGGCATATTCTAATAATACATTAGCATGTCCTAATGTGTCTAATGCAATATTGGTAAGAGCAAGGTCTTCTTCTAAAAAAGGACCGTGTCCTGTCCATTCACTTAATCTTTGTGCAAGAATAAGAGAAGTATCTCCTAATATCAGTAAATACTTAAAAAATGCTTCGTGATAATTCATAATTACATATTTTTAATAGCATCGGGAATGTGATAAAAGGTGGGGTGCCTGTATATTTTATCATTGGCAGGGTCAAAAAATGAACCTATATCTTCTGGTGTACTTGATACAATACAATTGGATGGAACTACCCATACTACTGTGGCTTCACCTCTTCTTGTGTAGGTATCGCGGGCATTTTGTAATGCCATTTCTTTATCAAATGCATGGATGCTTCCGGCATGAATAAAAGGTTGTCCTGATTTTTTTTGGAGAAATACTTCCCACAAGGTTCCTTGGTTATCTTTGTTTGTATTCATAGTAATTTGTTTTATGAAACCAATACTTCTTTTTTATGTTTTTGTGCATACGCTGCAGCGGCTTCTCTTACCCACTTACCTTCTTCATGTGCTTTGATACGGGCGGCTAATCTTTCTTTATTACAAGGTCCGTTTCCACTAATTACTCGTTTGAATTCTTCCCAATCGGGTGGTGTAAAATCGTATCCCTTTTTTTCTTCATTCCATTTTAAGTTGGGGTCTGGAACTTTTAATCCAATAAATTCTGCCTGAGGAACAGTTTGATTGACAAATTTTTGTCTTAATTGGTCGTTGGTTTCTCTTTTTATTCTCCACTTAATGGCATCTGCGCTGTGTGGAGATTCGGAATCGGGAGGACCAAACATCATAAGAGTAGGGTACCACCAGCGATTCAATGCATCTTGTGCCATTTGTTTTTGTTCTGGTGTTCCAAGCGCAAGTCGCATCATAATTTCGTAACCTTGTCTTTGATGAAAACTTTCTTCTTTACATATTCTTATCATGGCACGGCTGTAGGGTCCGTAAGAAGTTCTTTGTAGCATAACTTGATTCATAATAGCTGCCCCATCTACAAGCCATCCGATAGCACCAATATCTGCCCATGTTAGAGTGGGGTAGTTGAAAATAGAAGAATATTTTGCCTTTCCGCTATGTAATGCATCTAACATCTCATCTCTGGAAATTCCCAATGTTTCTGCCGCAGAATAAAGATATAACCCATGTCCTCCTTCATCTTGTACTTTTGCTAATAAAACTAATTTGGCTCTTAAGCTGGGTGCTCGCGTTATCCAATTTCCTTCGGGTAGCATTCCTACTACTTCTGAATGAGCGTGTTGAGAAATTTGTCTGATAAGGTGCTGACGATATTTTTCAGGCATCCAATCTTTAGGTTCTATAAATTCATTATTATTAAGTTTTTTTTCAAATATTTCTTCTAATTCTTTTTCAGATTTCATAAAAAAAATTTTTTCACTTACAAAGTTAGAGCAAATTTCGTGCTTATACAAATTTTAATAAATGATTTTTGTCATTTTTTTAAAAGAAAGAAAACATCTTTTTAAAAAAATCAGATTTTTAATTGTAAAGAGTGATGGATATATAAAGATAATAAAAATTGGAATAAATACAACTCACATTGGGTTGTTAGTATTTTTTTTAGATTTAATAATATGGTAATCAAAATAGCATATTACTTTGAGGAAAAATTTAAATATGGTAATACAAAAGAAAAAAAATTTATCGGATAGTGAAAGAAAAATTTTTGTGTTGGACACATCAGTTATTTTATATGATTATACGGCTATTAAAAATTTTAAAGATAATGATGTTGTTATTCCCATTACAGTTCTGGAAGAATTAGATAATTTTAAAAAAGGAAATGACACCAAAAATTTTGCAGCCCGAGAGTTTATTAGATATATTGATAAGCAATCGGGCAGTCATACATTGCAGGATTGGGTTCCAATTAATGGAAAAGCTATTGGAAAATTCAGAATAGAAATGCACAGTGATTCTAAACTGAATGCTGAAAAAATTTTTGATGAAAAGAAGCCCGACCATAAAATACTTAATACCACCATTTATTTGCAGGAAAAATATCCTAATAGAAAGGTTGTTTTGGTTACCAAAGACATCAATTTAAGAATCAAGGCAAAATCATTGAACATTCAGGCAGAAGATTATGAAACCGGAAAAATTAAACATCCAGAGGAGTTATATACCGGAAAGGCGGAAGTAAATAAGGTGAAACTGGAAATTATTCAAAAATTGTATCAAAACGGAGAGTGTGATGTAAGAATTTTTACTAAACAAAAACCGGTGCCAAATCAGTATTTTATATTAAAAAACAATAATCAATCGGTTTTAGCAAGATATGATGCGGTGTCAGATAAATTAGTAAGAGTACAAAAGCAAACCGCTTTTGGTATAACGCCTAAAAATGCAGAACAGGCCTTTGCATTAGATGCATTACTGAATGATAATATCAAACTAGTCACATTACAAGGAGTGGCCGGAACAGGAAAAACACTATTATCTGTAGCGGGTGCATTAGAGAGAAGAAGACATTATCAGCAAATATATTTAGCCAGGCCCATTGTACCTTTGAGTAATAAAGATATTGGGTATTTACCAGGAGATATTCACCAAAAAATAAATCCATACATGGAACCGCTTTGGGATAATCTGAAATTTATCAAATCATTATATTCTGAAAAGGACAAAGAATTCAAGCAAATTAATGAAATGATTGAGAATGAAAAACTTTTAGTATCGGCCTTGGCTTATATCAGAGGTAGAAGTTTGAGTAATATTTATTTTATAATTGATGAAGCCCAAAATTTAACTCCACATGAAATTAAAACCATTATTACCAGAGCCGGCGAAGGAACTAAAATAATATTTACAGGAGATGTCAGGCAAATAGATACGCCTTATTTAGATGCTCAAAGCAATGGATTGAGTTATTTAATTGAAAAATTTAAGGGACAGGATATTTATGCTCATATTACCTTGCAGAAAGGAGAAAGAAGTACTTTAGCCAATTTGGCTAATGAATTGTTGTAATAAATTTACAAAGCATTATTATTTCACTAATTTAAAGCTTACCCCTAAATTGAGGTAACTCATGCCCCATCCAATTTCACCAAATACTGCAAATGAATTAGAGAAGAAATATCTACCGCCCACCAGAAGACCCCATCCTAATGATGAACCATAAGAGGTACTGGAGTAATAGGTAGGATCGCTGTACCTGTGGTTTAATATAGAATAACCAATATTCAATGCACTATAAACCATAGCTTTATCATTGAATGAATAGTTTAATGAAGGACGAAACCCTATGTAAGTATAGGTCCATGTAGATTTTACAGGTTGATCAATGTGCCAGTTTCCGTTTTTATCACGCCATGTAGTGATCCATTCGTACCAAACACTTTTATACCCAATGAATCCACCTACTCCAACACTCAATTTTTGCTCATTTTCAAATTGATACACACCATAATCAAAAGCAGCATTAAAATAGGGAGTGCTGGAATAACCATGTCCCCAATACCTCACATATCCTCCTAATCCTATTCCTAAATTTAATATGCCCGAACCTTTACTGAATACCTGTGCATTAATTTTACTGGTGAATAAGGTGGTAGTTAATAATAAGATATTAGTAAGTACTTTTGCTTTTCTCATATACTTATTGTTTTAGTGCGGCAAATGTAAGTAATTTTTGAGTCAATATTTATTGTTTTTTTAATTTTGTTTTGATGGGTATATAAATTAATGGGTTTCAAAATTTAACTCCGCATGAAAACAATTATTACCTAAGCAAGCCCAGGAACTAAAACTATATTGATAGGAGATATTAGACAAATAGGTACACCTTATTTAGCTGCTCAAAGAATAGATTGAGCTATTTAATTAAAAAATTTAAGGTACAGAATATAAAACGGCTTAAACTATATTCTGCAGGTTGTCAAAGTGTAGATTGTTGTGTATGGATTAATTTGAATTCAAAATAATTTTTAAAACATTTGGAAAATAAAAAAGCTTTGCCTTATCTTTGCCCCCGGAGAGATGGCAGAGTGGTCGAATGCGGCGGTCTTGAAAACCGTTGTGCCTTAACAGGCACCGGGGGTTCGAATCCCTCTCTCTCCGCTTGTTAGTTTTCTTCATCTTCTTTTGAGTTTACTTCTTTTTTGTGCGGGTGTTTGTGTTGGTATGTGTTTTCTATTTTGTCGCAATTTTCAATACACTGTAAATGCTCAATGCCCATTAACCATTTTTTACCGCACATGTCTTCTTCATCAGCATCTATATTGTTATCAGCTTCAGAAAGGTAATTTTCCATACTTTTTGATAAATATACATATCTTCCGGTTGGTATTTCAATAATGACTTTAATTTTTTGAAAATGAAATTGGTCTTCTTTGGGAATATCATATTTGGAAGATAATTCAATGATAGTATCATGTAAATTGAATTCATAATGTATGTTTTTTGAAAATATTTTTGCTTCTCTTTTATTTTCAGCAACAGCAGAGCTGATTATTTTGATTCTTGTGCTATCATCTTCACTTTTTTTAATAACAACTGATGGAAAACCAATACTGGTGTGATGTGTGCTTTCAGAAATTAATAATTTATTAACTACTCTTATTTCAAATTCTTTATCATCTGAATACTCTTCATCATTTTGCATTTTAATGAATAATGTTTTGTTTGAAGGAATATATGTTGTTGTTTGCGTACTTTGATATGCTTTTTCAGAAAATTTACTTACAGTATCTGTAATAGAATATGCCAATAGCCCCCAACCAATTATCCACAGAATCAGCGCGACAAAGCTTAAATATTTTACTTTCTTTTTGATATTAAAAACAAATACAAATAGTTTGATGATAAGTACTGTTATTGGAATTCCAATTAATAAAAATATAGATAAAGAAAATAAAATGCTTTTGAATGGCGTTGTGAAAAAGTTAGATACAGAAGCATTTGTAATAAAATTTTTTGAACTAATAGAGACATAGGTATCGTTAAAAAGAACGGCAATTAAAAGGATTAAAATAATACCAAGCAGAATAATGGAAAACACAGAGAAAAATTTCAATATGCTTTTTCCTATACCATAACAAAAGTCGAGTACACTTTGAAAAACACTTTGTATAAAATCCACAAACTTATTGCCTGAAAATTTGGAAAACTCTTTACTGGTTCTTTTTGTAAATTGATTAACATCTTCAGAAATACCTTTGCTAATATTAGATATGTTTATTTTTTCGCCTTTCATCTCTAATTTTTGGCTTGGTGTTTTAGCTTCTGGAATAATGACCCATAAGAGTAAATAGAATAAAAAGCCCGTACCATAGACAAAAAATAAAATTGCCCATGCTAATCTTATCCACAATGGATCAATATCAAAATAAGCGGCTATACCTCCACATACTCCACCAATCACTTTATCATCAGGATTTCTGTAAAATCTTTTTTTGATTGGATGAGTTTCATTTTTTTCTTCTGATGCATCAACTCCTAATTCTTCTACCGTTCCCATTATATCAATTATTTCCTGAATATCTTTTAGGGTAATGACCTGTTTGGATGAATTTAGTTTTTCATTCAGCAGTTCTGCTATTCTGTTTTCAATATCTTCCAGTATTTCTTTTTTGCCTTCAAAATGTCT
The DNA here is from genome assembly GCA_026418315.1 of Bacteroidia bacterium. Classification (GTDB taxonomy): domain Bacteria; phylum Bacteroidota; class Bacteroidia; order B-17B0; family Aurantibacillaceae; genus BPGX01. The sequence continues at coordinate 11,413 of JAOABO010000005.1, read as the reverse complement.
TTCTAAACTTTTAATGTAATGAGAAAGCACATCGTAAGCATCTTCTTCAATGTTAAATAGTATGCCCGAAAGATGAATGTTAATTGTTTTTTTCATAGTGATAGATTTTATTTTTTTATGATTTTGTTAACTGATTTAACTATTTCTTCCCAGTTTTCTATTAGTTCCTTCAAAAATTTTTTTCCTTCTGAAGTAATATGATAATATTTTCGGGGAGGCCCTTGTTTTGATTCGACCCATTGATAAGTTAAATATCCTTCATCTTTTAATCTGTTTAATAATGGATACAATGTGCCTTCTACTACTATTAGTTTGGCAATTTTTAATTCATTGATGATTTCAGTAGGATAGGCATCTCCTTTTTCCAAAATAGACAGAATACAAAGCTCCAGTATTCCTTTTCTCATCTGAGATTGTATATTGTCATTTTTTATACTCATGTGTTGTACAATTTATTATGCGGTGCAAATATAATTACATTAAAAGGTATTATGCAATACATAGTAGTATTTTTAACAAAAATTATCATATAAGGTTTAGTCATTAAACAGGAAAAGCGGCTATTGATTTACCGATTTGGCAATGAAAATACTTATTTCGTATAAAATATATAAGGGTGTAGCCACAATCATTTGAGATGCTACATCGGGAGATGGCGTAATAACAGCGGCAATAATTAAAATAACAACAAATGCATGCTTTCTGTAATTTTTCATAAATGTAGAAGTGATTAAACCTAATTTGGCTAATAAAAATATTACTACCGGAAGTTCAAAAATTAAACCTGATACTAAAACCATAGTGCTGATGAGTGAAATATAATCTTCTAATGTATTATGAGTTTCTACCATTCCAATCTCAGAAATTTGGTAGTGAATGAGAAAATTATAAGACATTGGAAATAAAATAAAATAACCAAACAAAACACCGGTTAGAAACAAACTGGTTGATATAACAATAAAACTTTTTACCGGATTGGCTTCATTGTCTTTTAATGCAGGTCTTATAAATTTCCATAATTCGAATAAAATAAAAGGTGATGCCAAGATAATACCAATAACAATGGACATCCAAATATGATTAAAAAATTGTTCAGAAGCAGATAAGGCCTGTAATGGATGAAATTTTATTTCAAAACATAAATCTTTTATATGAGTAAGCTCTGATAAAGCACACATTACTTTGTAAGAAAAGAAATCAGGACGAAGAGGTGCAAAAATCACATTATCAAAAATCCATGTTGCATAAATAAAAACTATTACAGCAAACACTAATACTATTAATGCACTTCTTACTAAATGCTTTCTTAGTTCTTCCAAATGCTCTAAAAAACTCATTTCTTTGGTATGTTCAATATCTTTTTCCATTCTTTATATAAATTAGTTGGCAAAAGTAGTGAATAGTTTTGAAGAGCAAGATATAGGTTTTTAACCTATGAAATAATGGGTAATCCGTACAAAAAATAATTTAATCATTTTGAATTTAAAAGAGATGTTTTTATTAAACTTGCAGAAAAAAAATGAAAACCATTATTTTTAGTTATGGTCTTTTTTTAACAGGACTACTGAATGTACTTGCTCAACCCTATAGCATAGGGCATAAGTTGATTACATTTGTAGATGCTTCTCGTTCTAATCGGAATATTTCAACAGAAATTTATTATCCGGCTTATACAAATGGAGACAATGTTCCCATTGCATCCGGACAATTTCCTGTTTTAATTTTTGGACATGGTTTTTTAATGAGTTGGGATGCTTACAAAAATTTTTGGGATACTTTGGTACCATTAGGTTACATCATGGCTTTTCCTAAAACAGAAGGTAGCATTAGCCCTAATCATCTTGAATTTGGAAAAGATTTGAGATTTCTTAATGAGCAATTTAAGATAGAAAATAATAATCCTTCCTCTTTCTTTTACCAGAAAATAAGCATAAAAAGTTCTTTGATGGGGCATTCTATGGGAGGTGGAGCTTCTTTTTTAGCAGCAGATTCGTACACTAATTTTACAACATTGGTCAACTTTGCAGCGGCTAATACCAATCCATCCAGTATTCAGGCAGCAAAAAATGTAACCAGACCTTTATTAATGTTTATCGGACAAAATGATGGAGTAACACCTCCTGCTAATCATCAAATTCCAATGTTTGATTCTTGTTCAAGCCCTTGTAAAACACGAGTTACCATTCTTGGAGGTGGTCATTGTTATTTTGCAAATAATAATTTTAATTGCAGTTTTGGAGAATCTACTACAACTCCACAACCCACTATTACAAGAGCAGAACAACAAAGAAGAATGTTTTATATACTCAAGCCCTATTTGAATTATATGCTAAAAGGCAGTTTGGCAGATAGTGTTATATTTTTTTCTAATTTACAAAATAATGTAGAAATTAATTATGTTAGGCAATGTAATATAACAACAGAAATTAATGAGCATTCAATAATTACAAATGAGTCAATTATATACCCTTCTCCTTTTTCAAATTATATAATTAGTAAGGAAGAGGGTTTTTTGATAGTATATGATTTAATGGGTAAAGTTCTTTTTAATAACTATGTAAAAAAGAATGAAAAAATTAATGCATTAGAATGGTATACTGGAATTTATGTAATGAGATTGAATAATAAGAGATTGATGTTGATTAAAAGCAAAGAATAAATTTTCAAAAGTCAAATCAATTTTAATTATATTTGCGGCCTGATTTTTTATCGGGCTGTGGCGCAGTTGGTAGCGCACTCCTTTGGGGTGGGAGAGGTCGCTGGTTCAAGTCCAGTCAGCCCGACTTTGTTATTTTTCATTGCACCCGTATTAATTTTCATTAACAGCTTAGCTTTGAGATTGTTGCTACCAATCATCTTTTTTTCCTTTTATTTGCAGCACTATTCATTCTTTAGATGACACCTAAAATAGGTATAGTAGGATATGGAAGCTGGGCTACTGCATTAGTAAAAATACTAACTCATCAGCACCAACACGTGCTTTGGTATTTTTCAAAGCAGGAGGATATTGATTATGTCTTGTTACACAAGCGTAACCCAAGATATTTGTCTGATGTAGAACTTAACCTGAATTACATTGAATTAACCAATCAGCTGAAACTGATTGAAGAAAGATGTGATGTGATATTATTGGCTCATCCATCGGCGTTTTTGCACTCATTAATGCAATCGTTTAATTTTAATGATAAATATGTAATTTCTGCAGTAAAGGGTATAATTCCTGAATACAATCTTATTGTTGGAGAATATTTACATCAGATACACAAAGTAGATTATCAAAAAATTGCTGTTATTACCGGGCCTTGTCATGCAGAAGAAGTGGCTATGGAAAAATTATCTTATTTAACTTTTGCATCGCAAAATGCTGAAATGGTTGAGAAATTTACAAAGATATTAAGTTGTGAATTTATTAACGCCATACCGAGTGATGATATTTATGGTACAGAATATGCAGCTATATTAAAAAACATTATGGCTATTGCGGCAGGCATTTGTCATGCTTTGAATTATGGAGATAATTTTCAGGCAGTGTTAGTCAGCAATGCTATTCAAGAAATAAAAAGATTTGTAGATGCTGTGCATCCTATTCTGCGTGATATTAATGACTCTGCATATCTTGGTGACCTTTTGGTTACTGCTTATTCTCAATTTAGCAGAAACAGAACATTTGGCGTTATGTTAGGAAAAGGATATTCTGTAAAACAGGCACAACTGGAAATGAATATGGTAGCCGAAGGATACTATGCTTTAAAGTGTGTATATGAAATCAATAAGAAATATAATGTTTATATGCCAATTACCAATGCTGTTTATCAGATTGTTTATGGAGAAATAAAGCAAAACCCTTCAAAAGTAATCAGAGAATTAACTAAACAATTAAAATAACCTTGAATGACCATTGTATCTCATCCATTATTTAAAAGAGTTTTGTTTGCTTTAAGTGTAATGCTTCATCCTGTTTTTTTACCGGTTCTTTTGATGGTTTGGATTTTTTTCTTTAGTCATCAGCATTACCCTATGATATATAGTTTTTTTATTTCTGCTGAATTAAGATACAAATGGATTGTATTATACGCTTCATTAGTAACATTGATGCCTATCATTACTTTGTTTTTATCTAAAATTTTTCGACTTACGCATACTCTTACTTTAGACAATACTTTTGAAAGGCGATATTTTTTTACATTGATTGGAATTTATTATTTATTGGTTTTTTATATGTTGAAGGGAATATACTTTAATGAGTTGTTTAGGCCATCGGTATTATTAGTAGGTGTTTTATCTTTTTCGTTATTAATTTTGTCTTTGTTCAATTTTTCAGAATTCAAAGTGAGTTTGCATGCTGCTGGTTATGGAATTTTGAGTGGTTTTTTTGCAGGAAATAGTTTGGTGTATGATGAAAATTATCTGAAGGAAATCATTTTTTGCGTAGGTTTAAGTACTGTTGTTATGATCATTCGTTTGCTTTCCAATGCACACTCATTTGCTGAACTGCTTGCTGGATGGGTTATTGGTTGGCTTTCATCAATTTTTGTAATTTGGACAGCATATCATTATTTTTAATATGAATGTATTAGTAACAGGAGCAACCGGCTTATTAGGCAGTCATTTAATAGCCAAACTTTTAGAGCAAAATAAAAAAGTGATTGCTTGCAAAAGGAAAAGTAGTCAGCTGGATGTATGCCAAAAAATTTTGTCATATTATTATCAAAATGCCGATGAATTATTTGCAAACATTGTGTGGATTGAGCCCGATTTTCATAATCCTTATGACATGGAAGATATATTGAATAAATATCAGATTAATGAAGTGTACCATTGTGCAGGAATGATTTCTTTTGATAACAGAAAAAGAAATCAGCTTGTAAAAACCAATGTAGAAATTACGGCTAACCTTGTGAATGTTTGCATAGATACAGATATTAAATTTTGCTATGTTAGTTCAATTGCTGCGCTGTTGAATCAATTTGAGCATCAGCATATTTCTGAAAAAACGTTTTGGCAACCCGGAAAATATGAATATGCCTATTCAACGTCTAAATATCTTGGAGAATGTGAAGTGTGGCGTGGAATTGAAGAAGGTTTAAATGCCGTTATTGTAAACCCTGGAATTATAGTAGGGGCGGGTAATTGGAATAGCGGATGGGGATTGTTGGTAAAAAAAGCATATAAAGGAATTCCATTTTATACAACAGGCATTACAGGATATGTGGCTGTAGAAGATGTTGTTGAAATTATGATAAAATTAATGGAACAAAATATTTTATCAAAAAGATTTGTATTGATTGAAAATAACTATTCCTTCAAAGAAATATTGGAAGAGTTGCATATATCACTATCTCAATCAAAGCCCAAATATGCAGCACCCAAAGGAATATTATATTTGGCAAAATGGATAGAAGATGTTTACTCATCATTAAATAAAAAATATGAACCTAATTTTACTAAAGCAACCGTACAAGGAGCATTTATGAAAAATTATTATGATAATACATTGATTAAAAGCACTTTGAATTATAATTTTCGTCCAATCAAACCATATATTTACAAGGTATCAGAAAAATTTCTTCAGGAACAAAAAAAATAATGCAAAGAATGCCCCGTGTGCTTGCAATAGATTATGGAATAAAAAGATGTGGAATTGCCATCAGCGACCCACTTAAAATCATTGCTAATGCCTTTACGGTTATACAATCAGATACTATTATAGTAGAATTGAAAAAAATTGTTATTGAAAAAGACATTGATACGATTGTAGTAGGTTATCCCGTTAATATGAAGTCAGAAATTACTAACACAACAAAATTAGTACAAACATTTATTGACCAACTAATAAAAGAATTCCCAAATTTGCTCATTGAAACATTTGATGAACGATTAACATCCAAAATGGCACAACAAACACTCATTTTGACCAATACTAAAAAAACAGAGCGGCAAAATAAATCTAATACCGACCTTATTTCTGCTACTATATTGTTACAAAACTATCTTGATTACTCTCAAAACAAAAATAAAAAACAATGACTGAAAAAGAAAGACAGGAAGAAGAAAAAATTCGTAAGGCCTTAGCCCCCAAGGAATGGCACGAAATCAAGGCCTATGACAGCTGGCAAGTATTCAGAATAATGGGCGAATTTGTTACTAGCTTTGAAAAAATGTCTAAAATTGGTCCTTGCGTGTCCATTTTTGGTTCTGCCCGTACTAAACCCCATTCCAAATACTACCAATTAGCTGAAGAAATTGCCTATTTACTTACCCGCGAAGGTTTTGGCATTATTACCGGAGGAGGCCCTGGCATTATGGAAGCGGCTAATAAAGGGGCACAGCGAGGTAATGGGAAATCTGTGGGGCTAAACATTGTTTTGCCTTTTGAACAAAAGCATAATGATTATGTGGACTTTGATAAAATTTTGAATTTTGATTTTTTCTTTGTTCGAAAAACCATTTTTCTTAAGTATTCACAGGGTTTTATTGGACTTCCGGGAGGGTTTGGAACGATGGATGAACTCTTTGAATCTCTTACGCTGATTCAAACCAGCAAAATAGCCCATTTTCCTATAGTATTAGTAGGTAGTGAATACTGGCATGGATTAATAGAATGGATGAAGAAAACCATGTTAGAAAAAGAACATAATATTTCAGAGCCCGATTTGGACTTATTTGCAGTGTTAGACGAACCTGCTGATGTTGTAAAGTATATTACCGATTTTTATAAAAAATACACATTAAAACCAAATTTCTGAAATAAATTTGTTTGTATTTAAATTGTTTCGTATAATTGCAGCTCAAAATTTTTAATTATTATGTTGATAATACCAATTAAAGAAGGCGACACCGTTGAAAAAGCATTAAAGAAGTACAAAAAAAAGTTTGAAAGAGTAGGCATTCTTAAACAATTAAGAGAAAGAATGTATTACAAAAAGCCCTCTGAAAGAAAAAAAGAAGTCATTAACAGGGCTATTATCAGAGAAAAGATTCGCAGAAGCGAATTAGAGTTATAATAGTTATCTGATACTTATTCAAGTATTAAGTAAGTTTACTTTTTTATACCTCTAGGAAGGTAAGTTCTTTTTTGTTTTTCATTCGTTTATTTTTTGCAACAAAAATTTTTTTGAGTGTAAACTATTCTTTATATTTACGAAATATTTTCAAATTGGAATAATATTTTAACACTCAAATAATGCTTACAATAGACGAATTAGATTGTTTAAGTAAAATTGAAGTGGACGAGTTTTCCAATGATGGTATATGGAGATTGATGCATCAGTTTGTTTCAAGAGCAACAGATTTTCTCAAAATAGAAAGAATTAATATATGGCTTTTAAATGAAGACAGAAACGCTATTTATTCTATTGCAGAATACGATACAAGATATAATCAATTTAAACATCATTCCTGGATATATGAAAAGGATATTCCAAATTATTTTCAGCACCTGAAAGAGGATAAAATTATTTTAGCACCTAATATACACACTCATCCGGCTACTTATGAATTGTCTGGTAATTATGCTAAGGAACATAATGTTATTTCTTTGATGGATATACCTATGCGTTTGAATGGAAAACTGATAGGTGTTATGTGTTTTGAAAAAACAGGAAATATCCCCCGCGAGTTTAGTGAACAAGAACAATTGTTTGCAATGGCCCTTGCACAGTTAACTATTACTCATATTGAGAATATTAAAAGAAAAAATATTCAGAAAAAATTAGAACGTTCATTAAAAGAAAAAGAACTCATTATTAAAGAATTAAATCATAGGGTAAAAAACAATTTTTCTGTTTTGGTTAGTTTATTGAGGTTAAGCAAACAAAGTAATATAAAGGAGCCGGTTGAAATTTTTGAAACCTTTGAGCATCAGATATTTTCTATGCTTAAGGTGCATGAGTTATTATTGGAATCTGAACAATACAGTCAGGTTAATTTAAGTGAGTATTTGAAAAAACTTTGCGAAGAATTTACTTCTAGCTATCCTGAACTAAAATCTAAGTTTAAATTTAAAATTACCGATAAAAAGTTTGAAATTCCTGCCAGCCAATCTATCCATCTTGGAATTATTATAACTGAAATATTTTTGAACTCATTAAAGTACTGTGTTATTCCTCAGTCAGGTATTTTTGAATTAAGAATGCATGTATTAAACAATCATCAATCAGAAATTATTATTGGAGATCAATGTAATAGATTTAACTTTGAACAAATGCTTAAATCAGGTTTATCTTTAGGATTAAGTATAATAAAGGATTTAGCAGATAGTTCAGGTTTTGAAGTAACATATCCAACAGAACAAGATTCAAGGTACTACATTAGTATTAAAAAATAAAGATAGAGTTATAGTATTATACTTATAAAAAAAGGTCTTTCGTAATGTGAAAGACCTTTTGAGTTTTAATAACGAGCCGCTATTAATGCAAATGCTCTTCGTTGCCTGTAAGGCCATGTGCATGTCCGTGTGATAATTCTTCAGGAGTTGCTTCTCTTACAGATTTAATAGTTCCTGTAAAGTGTAAATTGTAACCTGCTAATGGATGGTTAAAATCCATGGTTACATGTTCTAATCCGATTTCAACCACTTTTCCTATTAGCTCATTTCCTTCTTTATCATACATAGGCACATCGTTACCTACTTTAATGTTTTCATGGTCAAATTCACCATCTCTTACAAAAATGGTTTTATCTAATTTTACAATGTAATCTGCTTCGGGCATTCCATAAGCATTTTCGGCATTAATTGTGAAATCAAAACTATCTCCTGCTGTTTTGCCTTCTAAATTTTTTTCAAAATCAGGAATAACTTGCTGACCTCCGAATAAAAATACAAAAGGATTTTCAGAAGATGTTTGCTCAATGAATTTTTCGGGTTCATTACCCTTTTGGGCGTGTAATGTATAATTTACAGCCACTACTTTGTTGTTTTCTGCTTTCATGATTTGTGTTTTTATATCACGTTTTTTCGTGATGGGTTGATGATTGATTTTAAATTTCAAATTTTATCCCTTGTGCTAATGGTAATTGAGTACCAAAATTAATAGTATTGGTTTGTCTTCTCATATATGCTTTCCAGGAGTCAGAGCCACTTTCTCTACCTCCGCCGGTTTCTTTTTCTCCTCCAAAAGCTCCGCCAATTTCAGCACCAGAGGTACCTATATTGACATTAGCAATCCCACAATCGCTACCATTGACAGATAAAAAGTATTCTACTTCTCTTAAATTCAAAGACATAATGGAAGATGAGAGACCTTGAGGAACGCTGTTTTGAATTTCTATAGCTTCTTCCAGTGTTTGATATTTCATTAAATATAAAATAGGAGCAAAGGTTTCTTCCTGAACAATTCCCATTTCAGGGTTTACTTCTGCTATGCAGGGTTTTACATAACATTCGCTTTCATAACCAGGTCCTTCCAATACACCACCGGGCACCACCATTTTACCACCCTGTGCTATTATTTGCTCAATAGCATTAAGATATGTTTTAACGGCTGCTTTATCTATGAGGGGGCCTACATGATTTTGTGGGTCTAATGGATTTCCTATTCTTAATTGTTTATAAGCGTTAATTAATCTTTGTTTTACATCCTGATAAATACTTTCATGAATAATCAGGCGGCGGGTTGTAGTGCATCTTTGTCCTGCTGTACCTACTGCTCCGAATACAATAGCAGGAATGGCAAGGTCTAAATCTGCAGAAGGAGTAACAATAATGGCATTATTGCCACCTAATTCTAATATCGTTTTTCCGAATCTTTTAGCAACTTTTTGTCCGATTTCTCTACCCATTGCTGTAGAGCCAGTGGCACTTATTAAAGGAACATGATGATCATTGACTAATAAATCGCCTATTTTTCTGTCACAAACAATTAATGAAGAAATGCCTTCAGGTAAATTGTTTTCTTTGATTACTTCATTGAAAATATTTTGTACAGCAATGGCAGAAATGGGCGTTTTGCTGGATGGTTTCCATATACATACATCTCCACATACTGCTGCAATTGCAAAATTCCAGCTCCAAACAGCAACAGGAAAATTAAACGAGGATATAATACCTACAATGCCTAATGGATGCCATTGTTCATACATTCGGTGTTGTGGCCTTTCACTATGCATAGTCAAGCCATATAATTGTCTGGACAGTCCTACTGCAAAATCACAGATGTCAATCATTTCTTGTACTTCTCCGTAACCTTCTTGTAAGGACTTACCCATTTCATAAGACACCAATTTACCTAAATCATTTTTCTTTTCTCTTAATTTATTTCCAAACTGACGAATTATTTCTCCTCGTTTTGGGGCAGGAACATTTCTCCAGTATACAAATGCGTCTAAAGCTGTTTTAATCACTTTATTGTAATTTTCAACAGTGGCAGTAGTTACTTTACTAATAAGTTTTCCATCTACAGGACTATATGATTCTATGTGACCACCGTTTCCAAACCAATTATTTCCGGTACTTACACCGTAATTGGTGGTCTTGATGTTTAAATTTTGTAATACTTTTTCAATATTGATAGAACTTTCTAATACAGTGCTCATAGTTAAAAAAAATTTTGGCAAAGGTAGTTTAATTATTTTCTATTTCCAAGTTTGTTGTGTATAAATAAATGAAGATGACTGGTTCAGTTGTCTCCCTGTTTGAAAAAGCAGTCCAATAAAATTTTATTCTAAAAAATAATTTACTTATACTTGCCACCAAAGAAGAATAATTATGAATTTTATGGAACAAAGTCAGGAATTTGACAACGGCAATGCAAGAGTAATAAAAGCGGGTAAACGTACTTATTACATTGACATTAAAGAAACCAGAACCACCAATCAATCGTACATTACTATTACAGAAAAGAAAAAAATAATGGACGATGAAGGGAATTTCAGATTTGAAAAGCATAAAATATTTTTATATCCTGAAGATTTTGATAAATTTTTATCTGCCTTACAGGATGCTGTTGCAGAAATTCAGGCAAAATAAAATTAGTACACCTTAAAATCTCAAAGGTGTAATTTATATTTAATTAACATGCAAGTATTGTTGTTGATTAAGTTTGGAACGATTTTTAGTAAATACTAAAAAAACAATTTTTATGAAGATATCATCAGTTGCATTATTATTAATCATTAATGTATCGGTCTTTTTTTCACAATCTTTAGAGAGTGCAATTAAAAAAACCAATAATGAACAATTAGATGCTGCCACTTCTGAATTTTTAAGTTTAATCAAGCAATCGCCTGACAAAGGAGAACTATACTTTTATTTAGGAGAAAATTATTTCAAAAAAGAGTTTTTGGATAGTGCATTGTATTATTATCAAAAAGGGATTGAAAAAAATCCTACTTATCCTATGAATTATGTAGGATATGGAAAAGTATTGTGGTACAAGGGAAAGTTTGATGAAGCAAAATCTCAATTCTTTAAAGC
>JAOABO010000059.1 GCA_026418315.1 Bacteroidia bacterium | reverse complement strand
ACATATAAGTATATCTCGAGAAATTTCAAAAAAATTTGAAGAACATATTCGTGGAACTATTAAAGAGCTGATTGCTCATTTTACAGATAATCCACCAAAAGGTGAGTTGGTTATTGTTATTTAAACACTTAATAGTTCTTCCTGAGGAATACTTATTTTTATACCAAATTCATTATCATTAAAGGTGATTTTACTGTTTATTTGTTCTGCTAAAGCGTGTATTAATTTATTACTTACTTTATCTTTCTTTATTTCAAAAAAACCTTCATTAGCATTCATTAAATTAATAATAATTTCATCATTATGTTGATACACATTGATGTTAAGGCATGGAGTAGTTCCATTATCAACATGGTAGCGGATAGCATTAGAAATCATCTCATTCAATATAATTCCTATTGGAATTACTGCACTGACTTTAATTTTTCCGATATAATCATAATTTTCAGTAATGTTTATTTCTTTCAAATCATTGAAATGAATGGTAGAATGAATAATTTTTTTGATAAAATCCTGAATAGAAATCTGATCAATGTTTTCATGCGTGTATAACAAATTGTGTATGATACTCATATTATATATTCGGTTTTTTAATGAATTCAATACTACCTCTGTACTTTCTCCTTCATAATCATCTATATTCATATTGATAATGCTGTTTAATATTGTCAGATTGTTTTTTACCCTATGATGAACTTCTGCGAGCAAAATATCTTTTTGATTTAAAGATTGAATAAGTTGTTGTTGTAAGTGTTTTTCTTTATTTATCAGATCCTTTATTTCCCTGTTTTGAGCATCAGACAGCCACATATAAAAATAAGTAAAAAATATAACACATAAGCCCGCAATGGCGATATTAAAATTTCTAACCCATGTAATTTCTTCTTCAGAAAACTCAACACGCCAATTTTTTGGGACAGCATTATCAAAATCTACAAACATAACAATGAGAAAAATGACAAAAGAAAATAGCAAAAGAAAATAGGATAAATTATTTTTAATAGAAGACATCACATTAATACCCAGTACCATTGCAAATGGAAAATAATATACATAACCTGCAATTGATTTAGGATACAATTCAATATTATATGCTATAAGAAAATTAGTATAAAGATAAAATAAAATATAAGATGCATTGAACTTTTTAAAATAGTTAAGAACTAAACCCACCAATGAAAGCAATAAGCAAGACAATTCAATATAAGTAAAAGGTTTTTTGTCAAGCACTATCCAATGACTAACACCTATTATCAGTATCACGGCTATTAGAAAATGCAATCCGTTTATAAACCGGATTCTGAATTTATCCGTGATATTCATGGTGCCATCAATACCAATATCAAAAATGAATTTAAGTAGATATTTAATTCTTTTCATCCAAGCAAATATACATTCAAAACTTGTAATTATCCGGTAATCAATAAAATTATTTTATTGAATAACAAATTTCGTTTATCCCCTTTTTATTACATTTGGCGGTAAAATATTAGTATGACCGAGCCCTTTGTAACAACAGAAATACTTGATAACGGAGCAGCACACATTGTGTTTTTTCATCCACAAAGTAATTCCCTTCCTGGAAGTATTTTAAGAGAACTTGCCCAGCACATAGAAAAAGCAGGCAAAAACCAGAATGTGAAAGTAATCATTTTGAAAAGTGTGGGAGAAAAAGCATTTTGTGCTGGTGCCAGTTTTGATGAATTGCTTAGCATTGCAGAAACAGCGAATCAAAATATTGATGAAGCAAGAGAAAAAGGTAAAGTGTTTTTTTCAGGATTTGCTATGGTAATCAACGCTATTAGAAAAGCACCAAAATTTGTTATAGGCAGAGTTCATTCCAAAGCAGTAGGTGGCGGAGTAGGGTTGTCGGCAGCGGTAGATTATTGCTTTGCCACTAAAGATGCGTCTGTAAAATTAAGTGAGTTGGCGGTAGGCATTGGTCCGTTTGTAGTGGGCCCTGCTGTTCAAAGAAAAATAGGCGTGTCTGCATTTTCTCAAATGAGTATTCAGGCAACTGAATGGTTTTCTGCACAGTGGGCAAAAGAAAAAGGTTTATTTTATGAAGTATATGATGATGTTCATCAAATGGATGCAGCCATTGATAAATTAGTGAATCAACTGATAAAAAGTAATCCTGATGCAATGAAAAACCTCAAAAAAATATTTTGGGAAGGAACAGAAAACTGGGACGAGTTATTGGTAGAAAGAGCAGGAATAAGCGGAGAATTAGTATTATCTGAATATACCAGAAATTTTATATTGTCTTTTAAGAAGAAATAATTTTATACACAGGATTTAGGTACTTTTCTTTTGTTTTAATTTTGTTGAACTGCTTACAATTTCTAAATCTAATTGTTTCTTAAATAAATCAGCGTATTTTACTTTTACTAAAATTTCATCGCCCAAAGCATAAATTTTTCTGTAATGCTTACCAATGTATCTAAAGTTTTCTGAGTCATAAACATAAAAGTCGTCCTTTAAGTCCTTCAATTTTATCATACCTTCGCACAGGTTATCTGTTATTTCTGCATAAATACCCCATTCTGTAATGCCTGAAATGATGGCCTTGAATATCTGGTCTGTCTTATCCATCATGTATTCTACTTGCTTATATTTGACAGAAGCTCTTTCTGCATCTGTGGCTATCCGTTCTCTTTCAGAAGATTGTTTACAGAAAAATTCCAACTCGTCTTTATCAGAATATCTTCGTTCGTTTAGTTTGGCTTCTAATAGGCGGTGTACAAGAATATCAGGATATCTTCGGATAGGTGAAGTAAAATGTGTATAATACTCAAATCCTAATCCATAGTGTCCAATATTGTCGGTAGAATAAATGGCTTTTGCCATGCTTCTGATAGCCAGCATTTCCAGCATGTTGGCTTCTTTCTTGCCTTTTACTTCTTGTAGCACCTTGTTGATGGAATGTATTGTTTTTTCAGGATTTTTGATGTCTATTTTATATCCAAAACGGGCACATATCCTTGCAAATTCTTCCAATTTTTCTTCAGAGGGAGAATCGTGTATTCTATACACGGATGCGTATTTGCGTTTGGCTTTTTTGTCAATATTAGCGGGCGGTTCACTTAAAAATTTTGCAACGGACTTATTAGCCAACAGCATAAAATCCTCTATCAAACGATGAGCATCTTTTTGGGTTTTAAAGTAAACGCCGGTAGGAATGCCTGCTTCATCTAAATGAAATTTTACTTCAATTTTATCGAAGATGATAGAGCCGTTTCTTAATCTTTCTTCCCGCATTTTTTTTGCTAATTTGTCTAACAAAATCAATTCTTCGGCATATTCACCTTTTTTATTTTCCAAAATTTCCTGTACTTCTTCATAAGTAAATCTTTTGTTGCTATGAATAATTGTTTTACCAAACCATTGGTGATGAATACGCGCGTAGTCGTCCATTAAAAAAACAGCACTAAAACACAATCGGTCTTCGTTGGGGCGAAGTGAACAAATGTTATTGCTTAATTTTTCGGGTAACATAGGCACTGTTCTATCTACCAAATACACGGATGTTCCTCTTTGAAGGGCTTCTTTATCTAACTCTGAATGCGGTTTTACATAATGAGATACATCTGCAATATGAACACCTATTTCCCATAATCCGCTATGATGTCTTTGAATAGAAAGAGCATCGTCAAAGTCCTTTGCATCAAATGGGTCTATGGTAAAGGTCAATACATCTCTGAAATCCCTTCTTTTTTGAATTTCTGACAAGGGTATTGTATCGGGTATGGATTCTGCTTCTGCAATGACTTCTTCGGGAAACTCTGAACTTAAGCCGAACTCAAACATGATGGCGTGAATTTCTGTTTCATGTTTACCCGGTTTACCTAATACCTTGACTACTTTACCTATAGGATTTTTATCTTCATCTTTCCATTCTAACAATTCTACTACTACTTTATCGCCATTTTTTGCTCCATTGATGTATTTTGATGGAATAAAAAAATCTTTATGCATTTTGGCAAAATCAGGTACTACAAAAGCATATTCATCTTTTATTTGAATATTACCTACAAATTGAACTTTAGCCCGCTTAAGCACTTCTACTACTTTTCCTTTCAGCCGTTTTTTGGAGGACTTGTCAGATAACTTGACTTTTACATAATCTCCATGAAAAGCTTTTCCTGTATCTTCGGGATAAATATAAATGTCTTCGTGTCCATCTTCAGATAATAGGTATGCTTCTCCTCTGTTAGTAAATTCAATGATACCAGTTATAAATTTATCTGTTGGGTGAATGCAGTACTTTCCTTTTTTCTTTTCTGAAACAAGGCCTTTTTGGTGCAGTTCACGGATAATATTTTCTACCTCATGTTTATCAATGGACTTTTTGGATTTTAAGCGAGATGCAATTTGTTTGTAATTTAAAGCGTGAGGATATTCTTTTTTCAGCACTTCTAATACTAATGAATAAGTGTCTTTATTTTTCTCTGACATGGAATAAAATGTATTTTGGCAAATATACTTATTTAATTAACTTCTGCTGGATAATGCATGGTTTGTTGTTATTTTCAGTAAATTTGCAAATAATTTTATGCAGAATTTTTTACTATTGTTTTTATTAGTGATGACAAGTTCAACATTTTCTCAGCTGCCGGTTGGATATGATACTTTAACTGTTTTTGAAAACAATAAGGTTCTA
The DNA here is from genome assembly GCA_026418315.1 of Bacteroidia bacterium. Taxonomy (GTDB): domain Bacteria; phylum Bacteroidota; class Bacteroidia; order B-17B0; family Aurantibacillaceae; genus BPGX01. The sequence continues at coordinate 5,936 of JAOABO010000059.1, read as the reverse complement.
TACTCTTCTGCTTGTGGAGGTATTAATTATTCTAATATTTACAAAGGAGATATAAATGACGATGGCAAATCAGATATTATTTTATATGACAGAATGCACTTTTTTAATTATGGTGAAGTGAAGTGCTTCTTAAATTTTGGAAATGCAGGTGAAACTAAATATCGTTATGATTATTATCTTTCAAAATCCTTTCCAAAACTCGTCAATTGGGCTATATTCAAAGATTTTAATCATGATGGTAAAATAGATATATTCACTTCTACTACGGGTGGAATAAAAGTATATAAAAACATGTCTAATGGTGTCAGTTTTTCTATGCAGATTTTTAAGCCCATTATTTACTCCAATTATAATCCAACTGGCAATGCTCTGTATGCTCCTGTTTATGCTTCTTCTGTTGGGCTGCCAGCCATTGATGATATAGATAATGACGGAGATTTGGATTTATTAACTTTTAATTCTACGGGGTTCTCTGTTGAATATCATCTCAATAAAAGCATGGAATGGTATGGCCATTCAGACAGTTTGATTTTTGAATTGCAAGATAATTGTTGGGGAAATTTTAGTGAGGGAAATTGCTCGGCTACTCTGAATAATTGTGCAAATAAAATGGCCAACAACTCAAATGGTACTGAATATTTGGAAAAGGTGTATCATAGCGGTTCGTGCATTACTTGTATAGACATCAATCATAACCATGTTAAGGATTTGCTTTTAGGAGATGTGAGTTGTAACAATATTCTTTTTCTTTTCAACTCAGGGAATAGCACAAATGCTATTATATCAGATACTACAAAGTTATTCCCTAATTATCCCGGAAAAAACACTTCACAGCAAATTAAAATTAATAATTTTCCCTGTGCATATTATGATGATTTTGATAATGATGGAAAAAAGGATATAGTAGCATCTCCTAATTTGAGTGCAGGAGAAAACTATAATTGTTTATGGTTTTACAAGAATGTTGGCGTATCAAAAGATAGTTTTGTATTGATTAAAAAGAATTTTTTGGTTGATAATACTGTTGATGTAGGAGACGGAGCATTACCTCTTGTAATAGATATAGATATGGATGGCAAGAAAGATTTATTAATTGGAAATCTAGGAATATACAACTATTTTTTACCTAATAGCAATGTAGCTACTATCAGTTATTACAAAAACATTGGTACTATTTCTGTTCCACAGTTTTCATTGATAACAAAAGATTTCCTGAATTTATCTTCTCTTAATAAATTAAATTTATCACCTACTGCGGGCGATATTGATGGTGATGGCGATATGGATATAATTCTTGGCGATAGTTATGGAAAATTGCATTGGTTAGAAAATACAGCAGGAGCAGGGTTTCCTTCTAACTTCAGTGTGGTTCATCAAAATATTTTTGGTATTACAGTAAATAGTCCTCCTGCTTATCCATTCTTGTTTGATGTGAACGATGATGGAAAATTAGATTTAATAATTGGTAATAAACAGAATAAAATTGCTTATTATCAGAATGTAGGAACTTTTACAAATCCGAGTTTTACCTTAATCACTAACAACTTTGGAAATGTCAATACTAATTTAAATCCAATATATTATGCGGGAGATGGAGGAACAGTGCCGTTTATGTATAAAGAAAACAATAAAAAATACCTTTTATGTGGTAGTATAAATGGTAATTTGTTTTTGTACGACCAGATTGAAAATAACTATACAGGTTCGTTTAGGGTATTGGACACCATGGTTAATGGGATGAAGGCAGGCATTCGTTCTGCTCCACAGTACATAGATATTAATGGAGATGGAATAAGAGATTTAATAGTAGGTAATTACGCAGGCGGTATTTATTATTTTTCATCCAAAGCAGTATATGCTAGCGAAGACGCCATAACAACCGATAAGATTCAGGTTTTTCCCAATCCTGTGAATGCATGGCTATACATTCGTTTTGATAATATCTTTTATTCATTACACCATATAAAATTTACATTAAAGGATATTACCGGAAAAGATTTCAATTTTTCACTTCAAAAAAGTGGTGATTACCAATGGATGATTGATATGGGGAGTTTATCTGAGGGAATATATTTTCTTGAAATTATATTAGATGAAAACAAGTTCACCTTTAAGATTTTAAAACAATGAATTTTCGCTTTCTTTATACAGTATTTACATTTTTTTTATTGGTTTTGTTATCTTGTAGAAAAGACAAGGCAGACGCTAATTACGGAAACTATCCTACAGACATTGGAAAAATTATTGTTACAAAGTGCACAAATGGAGCATGTCATAATACTACCAATGCCGAAGCATGTAATGGATTGGACTTAAGCACATGGGAAAATCTTTTTACTAAGGGTAGTAGAAATGGAAGCCCGGTCATTCCATTTAGCAGTAAATTTTCTTCATTATGTTATTTTATCAATACATATCCTGAATTAGGTTTTATGAATACACCCACCATGCCACTTTATCAATCCCCTCTCAGTAAAGAAGAAGTAATAAAAATCAAACAGTGGATAGATAATGGAGCACCAGATATTCATGGCAATATTTATGGAACCAATATTTCAGAAAAAATTTATGTAGTGAATCAGGGCTGTGATGTAGTAACAGTACTGGATGCAAAAACACAATTACCTATTCGCATGATTGAAGTAGGAGCACAACCCAATGTGATTGAAACGCCGCATTTTATTAATTTTTCACCTGATGGAAAATACTGGTATGTGGTATTCATCAACAGCCCTTATTTGGAGAAATATGATGCCCAAACAGATAAACTGATTGCCCGCTGTAATCTCAATAACCAGTTGGACTGGAACAGAATTATCATTACAAAAGATGGTAAAAAAGGATTTTGCGTGGCATGGACTTCTAATGGAAAAATTATTTCTGTAGATTTAGATAAGATGACAGTCATTCATGCTATGTATGGCTTATATTTTCCTCATGGTACGGCTTTGAGTAAAAATGATGATACACTTTATGTTGCAGCCCAAACCGGTAATTTTTTTATGAAGATTGATACAGCACTGAGTTCTCAAATAAGCATTCCTATTGATAATTCGGGGACTATCAATTATTCAAGCAGTTTAGACCCGCATGATATATTTGTATCGAACGATGGTACAAAACTTTATTTTACTTGTCAGACCAGTAATGAAATAAGAGAGTTTGACTTAAATACCAATACTTGTACTCAGATAATACCTGTTGGTGCATTTCCTCAGGCAATGGCTTATTCAACAACATGGAATACTTTATATGTAAGTTGTGAACTAGATAACAACAGTAACAGTTTAGGAAGTATAGTAGCTATCAATTTGAATAATTACTCTACTCAGAAAAAATATGTTGGTTATCAGCCGCATGGAATTGCATTAGATGAAAAACATAATGTATTATACGTTCCCAGCAGGAATCTTATTGGAAATGGTATTCCGCCGCACCATTCATCGGTTTGTAATGGAAAGAATGGTTTTTTGACTGTACTAAGTGTGCCAGATATGAGTATTAAAAAGCAAAGAATAGAACTTTCGGTAGATACTTATTTTGCAAAAGTAAGACCATAATGGCATGCAAGATAAAATAATATTATATTTTGATGGAGAGTGTGTTTTGTGTAATAAAACAGTACAGTGGATATTAAATAATGAAATAAAGCCCGTTATTTTATTTTGTCCGTTGCAATCTGAATATGCTCATAGTACAATACCTGACAATCTGAACGAAATAGATAGTGTTGTGTTGTATTATAATGGAAAACATTATATTTATTTAGATGCATTCATACAAATTATTCCGTATTTGAAATGGTATTGGAAGATACTGTATTTATTGTTGCTGATGCCTCCCTTTTGTAGACGAAAAATTTACAATTATATTAGTAAAAACAGAAAACAATGGTTTGGAACTACAGAGTGTCTGATGAATAAAGAGAAATTGAAAGAAAGAGTTTTAATGTAATATCTAAGAACACTACACCACTAAATTCACGATTTTCCCCTCAACAAATATAATCTTTTTGGGTTGTTTGCCGGCAAGGTATTTTTTAGTTTGTTCGTCGGATAAAACAATTTGTTCTACTTGTTCTTTCGGAATATTCAATGGTATTTCTAAATTAAATTTCATTTTTCCATTAAAGGAAATGGGATATTTGAAAGTATTATCCATAACGTATTTTTCGTTGTATTCCGGATAAGGTGCGTTTATAATACTTTCAGCATGCCCTGCTTTACTCCACAGATATTCTGCAATATGAGGAGCAAAGGGAGAGATAAGTATCAATAGCGGTTCCAGTATTTGTCTTTTATTGCATTTTAATTCGTTGAGTTTATTGATCAAAATCATAAAATTACTGACGGCAGTATTAAAGGAAAAACGTTCAATGTCTTCTCTTATTTTCTTAATGCTTTTATGTAATAACTTTAATTCTTCTTCTGTTGGTTGTTCATTGGATAAAAAAAATTCTCCTTTTTCATTGAAATATAATCTGAAGAGTTTCTTTAAAAAATTGTAAGTGCCCGTGATGCCATTGGTGATGAAAGGTTTGTGTTGGTCAATAGGTCCTAAAAACATTTCGTATAATCTGAAAGTATCGGCACCATACTTATCTACTATATCATCAGGGTTAATTACATTGAACTTGGACTTACTCATTTTTTCAATTTCTCTGATACATTTGATTTTACCTGATACATCGGTAATAAATTCCAGATTATCCCCATACAAGCTGGAGCGTTGAATAATTTCTTTTGTTTCTATGTAATCGTTTTCATCTACTAAATTGACATCTACATGAATAGCGATTACTTCGTCTTTATTGGTTATTTTATCTGCAGATATATATTTATTAGGTTGTTTTTTTAATCTGTAAATCAAAGCACTGTTTCCTAAAATCATTCCCTGATTAATTAACTTTTTGAAAGGTTCATCAAAACTAATATATCCTAAGTCGTACAAAAATTTTGTCCAAAAGCGGGCATAGAGTAAGTGACCGGTAGCATGCTCGCTTCCGCCAATGTATAAATCTACTTCCTGCCAGTAATCTGTCAATTTTTTATCGGCAAAACACTGATTGTTGTGCGGGTCCATGTATCGTAAAAAATACCAACTACTGCCTGCCCATCCTGGCATGGTGGTTTTTTCAAATTCATAATGGCCTTTATACTTCCAGTTATGCGCTCTTGCTAAAGGAGGTTCACCTGTTTCTGTAGGCAGGTATTTATCAATAGAAGGCAAAATAATGGGAAGGTCTTTTTCATCTACTGCATGGGGAATGTTTTGTTCGTCGTAGTATATAGGAATAGGTTCTCCCCAATATCTTTGTCTGCCAAATACAGCATCTCTAAGTCGGTAATTAATAACACGTTTACCTATTTTGTTTTTTTCAATTTCTTCAATGCATTTTTGAATGGCTTCTTTTACTTCTAATCCATTTAAAAAATGAGAATGAATACATTTTCCTATCTTTTCATCATAAGCATTTTCTGAATAATCGTGTTCAAATGGGGCTTGAATAACAATTTTTATGGGTAAAGAAAAATTCTTGGCAAACTTGTAATCTCTTGTATCGTGAGCTGGTACAGCCATTACAGCACCAGTGCCATAATGATATAATACATAATCAGCAATCCATACAGGTAATTTTTCTTTTGTAAATGGATGAATAGCATAGGCGCCAGTGAATTCTCCTGTTACTTTATTGACATCGGCTTGTCTTTCTCTTTCACTGCGGTTTTTGGCATATTGGATATAAGACCTTACTTTTTCCTGTTTATCAGATGTAGTAATTTTTTCCACTAATGGATGTTCGGGTGCTAATACAATATATGTTACACCAAATAAAGTATCGGGTCGGGTAGTAAATATGGTAATGTATTCAGAATGATTTTCTAACTGAAATTGAATTTCGGCTCCTTCGCTTTTACCTATCCAATTTTTTTGAG
>JAOABO010000058.1 GCA_026418315.1 Bacteroidia bacterium | reverse complement strand
TGATTGAACAGCTTCAAAAAAACATTCCGGATATAAAATTTAACGGATTGACTAACGACAAAGCATTGTATTCTGTATTGAACTGTTCTTTTCCACCTCATCCGCAAGGCATGATGTTGTTATATAAATTAGATATTGCAGGAATATGTGCCAGTGCAGGAAGTGCCTGTAGCAGCGGAAGTAACAAAGGTTCGCATGTGTTGAAAGCAATCAAAGCTTCTGAAGACAGACATTCTATTCGCTTTTCTTTCAGTAAGTATAATACCAAAGAAGAAATTGATTATGTAGTAAAAGTAATGAGCGATATTTATTCTACCATAAAAGTTTGAATATGATTACTTGCTTTTCAGTTGAATGAGGCCTTTTTCATCTTGCATTAACAGGTTATCGTCTATCATTTCTCGTATAGATTGAATAATAATATCATGCCGAAAATGATAGAAAACTTTGCATAATTCTTCAACACTGTATTTGTTATTGGTTTGTTTTAAGTGCTCTGTGATTTTTTGTTTTACCAGGTCTATATTCTTTAATCTTTTATGTTCAAGACAAACATCACAATATCCGCAGGGTTGATTCGTCTTTTCATCAAAATAATTCAACAGAAACTGCTGTCTGCATACATATTTTTGTTCTGCATATTCAATCATTTTTTCGGTAAAAAATTTTCTTCTTTCTTTTAGGAAATGATATTTTTCTTCATCTAATTTTAATTTGGATAATGGAATTCTGTCTTTTAGAAAAGTGATTTTTGGAAAACCAGTAAGTGGTAAGTAAGATAAAATACCTTCTTTATCTAAAAAATTGAGTTGCTGTATAATATATTTTTTTTCTCGTTTTATTCTGTATGCTATTTCGTTTTCATCTATGTACACATAGTTGCCAAGAATGCCCCCGTAACTTCTTAATAGTACTTTGATTAAATCTTCAAATTCAGGATGACGCAAATAAAAATCATATAGGTCTAATTTTGAATAGTGTATACAACATCGAGATGGCTGATAAACTTCATCTTCTATATCAAGTAAGTCAAACAATTGTAGAAATTTTACTGAATTGTAAACAAGCGAAAGAGGCAGTTTATATAGTTTTGAAATAGTAGTTATATCAAAATCAAATGCATTGCCTGCACCTTCGTCTATTGCTAATTCATAGTAATTGCACAGGGTATTATAAACATTTTTAATTTGTTCAAGTGACGGGAAGCTTTCATCAAACATTTTCCATAACTTTTCTTTATCTGTTTCTTGATAAAGAAGTACGGCATAAGAAGTTTTTAAATCTCTTCCACCCCTGCCCGCTTCTTGAAAATAACCTTCAATACTATCAGATAATTCATAATGTATCACATATCGTACATCGGGCTTGTCAATTCCCATTCCAAAAGCATTGGTGGCTACCATTACCTGATATACATTTTCTATAAATTGTTTTTGTTTTAGGTATTTTTCTTCGCTCCTCAATCCTGCGTGAAAATACTCTGCTTTAACTCCTTTTGTATTTAAATAATCCGATATTTCTTTTGTTTTATTTCTGCTTCTTACATAAACAATTCCTGCTCCTCCTACATTTTGAATAATTTTAATCATTCTTTCCAACTTGTTTTGTTCATACAAAACAATATATCTCAGATTGTTTCTTGCAAAGGATTGACGAAAAATGGTAGGATTTTTCAGATGTAATTTTTCAATTATATCGTTCAAAACTTTTTGAGTAGCTGTAGCAGTAAGGGCAATGGTTGGAATGTTGGGATTGTACAAATGGTTTTTTATCTCCGAAATTTTTAGATAACTAGGACGAAAATCGTATCCCCATTGAGAAACACAATGAGCTTCGTCAATAGCTAATAGATTTATTTTTAATTCAGGTAATATACTTTGAAATTGTTTTGTTTCAAGTCGTTCAGGAGACACATATAAAAAACGGTATTCACCATCCAATACATTCTGAATGGTTTTTTCAATCTCTTTATGAGGCATGGAAGAAGTAATACTGGCGGCAGATATTCCTTTCTTTTTCAAGTTATTAACCTGATCATGCATGAGTGCAATGAGTGGAGAAATGACAAGTGTTATGCCATTGTCAAAACATAATCCGGGTATTTGAAAGCACATGGATTTGCCGCCGCCTGTAGGAAGTAATGCTATTGTATCTTGCCCATTCATTACAGATAAAATAATATCTTCCTGTAAAGGTCTGAAACTATCGTAATTCCAATATTTTTTTAATATGTTGTATATTTTTTCCTTCAAGGCGGTGCTTTATTTTGTAAAATTGCCAAATGATGAGCAGTAAAAATACTGAATATTATTTACCATTATCTCTTTGGATTTACAGGTGGTTAAAATTATTGAGTTGGTTAATAATATGTATCTTATTATTTTCTTTATCAAGGGTAGTTATGTATTTGTATCATTTTCAATATTTTCAAAAAATGACTTATCAGGAGGTATTGAATATTTTTTGGGGAGGTATAAGATTTGACCTTGTAGTTGTTGTTATTTCTAATTTGGTGTTAATTTTTTTGCTCATTTTACCAATCAATTACTACAAGCATTATTTACTTTCAAAGAGAATTTTAATACTTAATTTTATCCTGTTTCATCTTCTCTTATTATTGAATTTTATTGACATCCCTTATTTCTCTTATATTCGCAAACGTTCTACACTGGATTTGTTTTTTCAACTTGGTGGACAAACAGATGTATTAAAACAATTGCCATCTTATTTGATGGATTATTGGTGGTTAATCATTTTATATGCATTTTTAATTTTGATATCACTCAGGGTTTACAAGATAATTTTTTTTACAATGATCAATAGAGATTTGAATATCAACTGGAATGGTTCAAAAAAATATTTATATGTTTTTCATCTGGTATGGATGGTAACGTTTTCCATCTTATCTATCAGAGGTGGATTACAAAGAATTCCACTTGATATGGTAGATGCAGGATTTTATGCAAAGCCACAGTTTACTGCTTTGGTTTTAAATACTCCCTTTACAATAATAAAATCTTTTGAGCAGAAAAAGCTAAATGAATATCATTTTTTTAATGACACAGAAAATATTGAGAAATTAAAATGTATAAAAAAATATCCGTTTCAAAAAATGAATAAAAAAAATATTGTGCTGATTATTGTCGAGAGTTTATCAAAAGAATATACTTGCTTAGGTAAAAAATCGTATACTCCTTTTTTGGATAGCTTAATGAAATACTCCATAGTGTTTAATAATGCATGGAGCAATGGAACTAAATCTATAGAAGGTATACCTGCCATCTTATCTTCTATTCCAAGTTGGATGGATTATCCTTACATCAATTCTTTATATTGCAATAACTCTACACATTCGTTTCCTATGCTTTTGAAAAAAGAAGGGTATTTTTCTGCCTTTTTTCATGGAGGAATAAATGGCACCATGAATTTTGATGCTTATGCCAGGCAGGCCGGTTTTGATAAATATTTTGGCAAGAATGAATATAACAATGATGCCGACTTTGATGGATATTGGGGTATATGGGATGAACCCTTTCTACAATTCGCAGCCCAAAAATTAAATGAATTGCCTCAACCCTTTTTTGCTTCTATATTCACTTTAAGTTCTCATCATCCATTTAAGGTTCCTGAAAAATATTCAAACATTTTGCCAAAAGGAAACTTGCCTATACAACAATGTTTAGCATATACTGACAGGGCTTTAAAAAAGTTTTTTCAACAAATCAAAAATGATACGTGGTATAAAAACACTTTATTTGTCATCACTGCCGACCATACTGGCATATCAGAAGATGAATATTATTCATCCATAGCTGGCCGATATCAAATACCTATCATTGTTTTTAATCCAAATGATACTATAAGTGTAAAATACGATAAAGTTATTCAGCAAATAGATATCTTGCCTACTGTCTTATATTTATTAAACTATCCGCATACTTTTTTTTCATTTGGAAACAACTATTTTGATACTGTCAATCATTGTGCTGTATTTTATGAAAATGCTTATTATTACCTCGTAGATGATTCTATGATGTATTCCTTTAAAAACTTTAATGTAGATAAATGCTGGAAATACAAACAATACCTGAAAGAATATTTATTAGGCGACAAAATAAAAAAACAAAAAGAAGAACAAATAAAAAGAATAATACAATGCTATAACCATACACTTATTTACAATAATATAAAATAAATACACTTGTATGATTGAAGAAAGTGCCTACCATCCAATTCCAGATAATTTAAAGAAATTACTGTTGGCAGATAATATTCTGCTACAAAAATGGAACGTCCTTACCCCCATTGCAAGAAATGAATGGATATGCTGGGTTACCATTCCAAAAAAAGAAGAAACAAAAAAAGAACGTCTTGAACGATTGAAAGAAGATATATTAAATAACAAAAAAAGACCATGTTGTTGGCCTGGTTGCCCTCATAGAAATCCCAATAATGCTAAATGGTTCAAAAGATAAAAAAATATATTTTTAATTGATATGTTTTTCTTTTTATCTAAAATATTGTCTTTTTTACTGATGCCTTTGTTTTGGTTTTTTATTTTAATGATTTACTCTTTTTTTTCAAAACATAAAACTCAAATACAGATAGTAGCTATCCTATTTTTATACCTTTGCTCCAATTCTTTCATTGTTGATGAAATTGGAAGATGGTGGGAAAACTACCCTGTTCCTAAACTTCAAAAAACTTATGAAGTAGGCATTGTACTGGGTGGAATAGGAAGAATAGACCCAACAGAACAACGGATAGAATTTACAAATAGTGCAGATAGATTGCTTAAAGCCATTGAACTATATCATCAAAGGAAAATAAAAAAAATACTCATTACCGGCGGTTCAGGCAGTGTACTTCATCCTGAAGATAAAGAAGCAATTTATATTTATCGTTACCTAAAAAACATACAAGTACCCGATACAGATATTATCATTGAAAATGAATCCCGAAACACTTATGAAAATGCCATATATTCAAAAAAAATATTAGATTCATTACATATTTATGATGATATTATATTAATTACATCTGCATACCATTTAAGAAGAAGTGTTGCTATATTTAAAAAAGTAGGTTATCAAAATATTCTTCCTTACCCCGCCGAAAGATTGAGTGGCCCAAGAAAATTTGAGATAGACCACTGCCTTTTACCTCATCCTGATGCAATGAGTACTTTATATAAGTATATCCATGAGTGGGCAGGCATAATGGTTTACAAAATGAAAGGTTATGCTGAATGAGAAATTTTTATCTATCATATGGAAGTACAAAATATTTTCTCAATACCCCTTGAAATCAATTAGTGGAAAAAGCATTGAAATCATTCATCCAGGTGAATTAAACAACCATGCAGGGCCAGATTTTTTGAATGCAAGAATCAGAATAGACAATATACAATGGGCAGGAAATATTGAAATTCATCAAAACACATCCGACTTTTTCAAACACCAACACCACCGTAATAAAAACTATCAACCTCTTGTTTTACATGTAGTATATGAACACGATATAAAAAAACAAATTCCCTATTCTACAGAAATACTGGAATTGAAAAATTATATTTCAGACAGCGCTATACAACAATACCAACATCTTATCAATAGTAAAGAATTACCCGCATGTTTGAATTTGTGGAGCAAAATAGATGAGTTATTAATTCAACATTGGCTACACCGACTTGCTATTGAAAGATTGGAAAAAAAATATCAGCAACTACAAATCTATTTTGATAAAACAAAAGATTTTCAGGAAACATTTTATAGATTGTTTTCAAGACATCTTGGATTTCATGTGAATAATGATTGCTTTGAAACATTAGCAGAAAAATTATCCCTTAAATTATTACTCAAACACGCAAACAGATTAGACATTTTAGAAGCGCTCATATATGGAACCGCAGGATTTTTGAATCGTTCCTATAAAAATCAGTATTTAATTTCCTTACAAAACGAGTTTGAGTTCTTAAAGAAAAAATATCAGATAGAACCTATAGAAACACATCTTTGGAAATTTTCTAAGGTTCGTCCATCTAATTTTCCATCCTTACGTTTGCATCAGTTGGCTTTATTGGTTCATCGTGTACCCGAAATGTTTCAAGACCCTGCTTTGTTTTTTCAAAATAAAAAATATCTTGAAAAATTGCATTTGAAACCACAAGGATACTTTGTTAATCATTTAACTTTTGAAGAAGACAAAACAACAAACAAAATATATATTTTTGGTAAAAGTGCTGTTCATCACATCATCATCAATGTTATTACCCCATATCTTTTCTTTTATGGTAAAAATATAGGTGATGAAAAATATCAGTCGCTTGCATTGCACTATTTGGAAGACATTCCGGCAGAAATTAACCACATTACCAAAAAATTTGAGTTGCAGAAATATCATATTAAAAGTGCTTTACAATCACAGGCAGCATTGGAATTGTACGCTAATTATTGCAAACAAAAAAGATGCGGAGAATGCAATATAGGTGTAAGAATATTGGGTAGTAAAAATTAATTATCTTGATGGTTTGAATAGACATTTCAAGCATTTAAAGTAAAACAATAAGGATTTATTACCTTTGCACAAAAAAATGATGATGGATGTACAAATTGACAGCAAATATTATATTGAGTTAGAAGAAAAATATGGTGCGCATAATTATCATCCCTTGCCAGTAGTACTTGAAAAAGGAAGAGGTGTTTATGTATGGGATGTGGAAGGCAAAAAATATCTTGATTGCTTATCAGCATACAGTGCAGTAAATCAAGGGCATTGCCATCCTAAAATAACAGAAACCCTTGCTCAGCAGGCACACAAATTAACGCTCACTTCCCGTGCTTTTTACAATAATGTTCTTGGAGAATATGAAAAGTTTATGACTCAATTGTTCGGTTATGATAAACTTTTACCAATGAATACAGGTGCTGAAGGCGTTGAAACAGCCATTAAGTTAGCCCGTAAGTGGGGATACTTAAAAAAGGGCATTCCGCCCAATCAGGCACAAATATTGGTATGTAACAAAAATTTTCACGGCAGAACCACAACTATCATTTCATTTAGCAGCGACCCTACTGCAAAAACTAATTTTGGACCTTTTACACCTGGCTTTATAGAAGTTCCATACAACAATATTCACTCTTTAGAAAATGTTCTCAAAAACCATCACTCAACTATTGCTGCCCTTTTAATAGAACCCATACAAGGAGAAGCAGGAGTGATTGTCCCTGATGAAGGATATTTGAAAAACGCCTATGAGTTGTGCAAAAAATACAATGTATTGTTTATTGCAGATGAAATTCAGACCGGATTAGGAAGAACAGGAAAATTATTAGCATGCGATTACGAAAATGTTCATCCGGATATTCTGATTTTAGGAAAAGCATTGGGCGGTGGAATGTTGCCCGTTTCTGCGGTATTAGCCAACGACGACATTATGCTTTGCATTCAACCCGGAGAGCATGGCTCTACTTTTGGTGGAAATCCCCTTGCCTGCAAAGTTGCTATTACTTCAGTACAGGTTATCATAGAAGAACATTTGTCTGAAAACGCTATGAAAATGGGAGAAATGTTTAGAGAAGGGCTAAAAGCCATTCAGCAAAAAACAGATTTAATCGAAACTGTAAGAGGAAAGGGTTTATTGAATGCAATAGTAATCAACGAAAAAAAGGGAGTAACTGCCTGGGATATATGTTTAAAGTTTGCAGAAAACGGACTCTTAGCTAAGCCCACACATGGAAATATTATTCGGCTGGCCCCACCATTAATAATCAATGAAGAACAAATCAACGAAGCATTGCATATAATAGAAAAAAGCATTCTTCCTATTAAATAATCATAAAACATTTGCTTAAATCCATTCATTTACATTAAATTAGCCCCAATAAAAAATAAACAACTATGAAAGTATCAATCATCGGTGCAGGAAATGTTGGCGCAACATGTGCAGAAGTTATTGCTTATCGTTCTATAGCAAGTGAAGTAGTTTTATTAGATATCAAAGACAAACTTGCGGAAGGAAAGGCCACAGATATGTCGCAGGCATCTAATATTTCAGGATACAACACAAAAATTGTCGGCAGTAACAACGATTATTCTTTGACTGCAAACAGTCATGTTGTTGTTATCACAAGTGGTATTCCACGTAAGCCAGGAATGACCAGAGAAGAATTGATAGGTACCAATGCAGGTATTGTAAAAAGCGTAGTGGACAATGTATTAAAATATTCGCCCAATGCTATACTAATAGTTGTATCCAATCCTATGGATACAATGACTTATCTTGCAGTAAAAGAAAGTAAATTACCAAAGAATAAGGTAATAGGAATGGGTGGGGCATTGGATAGTGCTCGTTTTAGATATTACTTATCAAAAGCATTGAATGCTTCTGCTGCAGATGTAGATGGAATGGTGATTGGCGGACATGGCGACACTACCATGATTCCTCTTACAAGATTGGCTGCATATAAGGGAGTACCTGTATATCAGTTTTTAGATAGCGAAACATTAAAGAAAGTTGCATCGGATACTATGGTAGGAGGTGCTACACTGACAGCAATGATTGGAACATCCGCCTGGTACGCTCCGGGTGCCGCAGGTGCCATATTGGTAGATGCTATTCTTCATGATAGAAAAAAATTAATTCCTTGCAGTGTGTATTTGGAAGGAGAATATGGCCAAAAAGATATTTGCCTTGGCGTGCCTGTTATCATTGGTAAAAACGGATGGGAAAAAATTGTGGACATATCTTTGAATGACGAAGAAAAAAACTTGTTTAACAAGAGTGCAGATTCTGTCAGAAGTATGAATAATGTTTTAAAAGAACAAAATATCGTTGCTTAATTATATTAGGTTTTATGTAGAAAAACTCTTTCTTGTTTGAAAGAGTTTTTCTTTTTTAAATAGATACAAAAAATTATTTTCTAAAAAAGAAAAACACAGCAGCAATTAAAAATATAAAACCAATAATATGGTTTAAACGAAGTTGGTCTGTCTTAAAGAAAATGAGTGTAAATACTATAAATACGGATACCGATATAACCTCCTGAATAATTTTAAGTTGCCACATATCAAAGGGACCTCCGTTCATTTTGCTACCAATTCTATTGGCAGGTATCATAAGCAAATACTCAAAAAACGCTATACCCCAACTAATTAATATGGTACCCAATAAACCAATATTTTTGAAAAAAGAGAAATCCTTAAACCTTAAGTGCCCATACCAGGCAATGGTCATAAAAGTATTAGAAACTATCAGAAGCAAAATAGTGTAAACACCTTTCATAATCCGGTATATTTTCTGAATAATTTAATAGCCAATGCTAAAAGAATAATTCCAAAAACTTTTTTCATAATAGCAATGCCACTTACCCCCAGTATTTTTTCAATACGATATAAATTTCTTAAAACTACATACACAATCAGCACATTCAAAATAATTGCAATGAGTATGGACAAGATGCTGTATTCGGCTCGTATTGATAGTAAAGTAGTGAGGGTACCTGTACCTGCTATCAAAGGAAAAGCCACTGGTATGACGGTAGCGGATTGAGGCACTTCATCTCGGGTTATTTTAATACCCAATATCATTTCAAAGGCAACAATTGCAATTAATACAGAACCAGCAATGGCAAAATCAGAAATTTGAATGCCAATTAAGTCCAAAATAGAAGTGCCCAAAAATAAAAATGCAACCATAATTCCCATAGAAACGATAGATGCTTTTAAAGCATCAATTTCACCAACTCTTTGCCTTAAAGAGATAATAACAGGTATAGAACCAATAATATCAATCACAGCAAATAAAACAGTGGTTACTTTTAATAATTCTATCCAATCAAAATACCAGTGGTTGTTCATAATAAATCATTTTCAATGTTAGTAATAGCAGATTTAAACTCCGCAATGTCTTTATTATTTTTTTTATCTATTGCAATTGCCAACCCTTTATTTAATAGTTCTAATGCTTTTTCTTTTTCGTTTAATTTGTAATACAATAACCCACACTGATAATACGCCGGAATGTAATGATTGTTTATTTTAAGTAGCTTTTCAAACTGCTGAATAGCCCCTGAATCATCATTCTCAGCGGCCAATTCTAAGCCCAAGGCATAATTCAGAAAAACATCTTCATTATTTTCTTTTAATAGTTCCAATATTACATCCTTTCTGGAGCCCATTGCCAATTATGTCTGAAATTGCAAAATAACAAAATATAGTAACTACATAGGTGGTAAAAATCAAAATATCCGAAAATTTTTATGATAAAAATCATCTTTTTAAAATGATTGATGTATTCTTTTTATTACTTAAATTTGCAGAAAAAACTATGCCTATCTATCATAAACTTGGCCATATACCGCCCAAAAGACATACTGTATTCAAATCAACATCCGGCAATTTTTATTATGAACAATTATTTGGTACAGAAGGATTTTCCGGAATGTCCTCTTTATTGTATCATATCCACAGACCTACACAAATAAAAAAAATTACACGTTCCTATCCTTTAAACTATGAAATAGCTATTAAAAACAATATTAAACCCTTATTGCTCACCACGTTTCAAGTACCACCAAAAGATGATTATTTGGAAAGTCGTACGCCCTTATTAATGAATAACGATTGTATCATTGGAGTAGCGGCTCCCAAAAAATCATTGACAGAATATTTTTACAAAAACGCTGATGCAGATGAAATGCTTTTTATTCATAAAGGAAAAGGAATACTAAAAACATTCATGGGTGAAATACCTTTTGAGTATGGAGATTATTTAATTATTCCAAGAG
>JAOABO010000057.1 GCA_026418315.1 Bacteroidia bacterium | reverse complement strand
TATGGAAAATCTTCGTTATATGGTGTGTTGATTTGTTCGGGTAATTTTTGAGGTGATCCCCATTGATTATTGGGAAGTTTTTTTACATAAAAAATATCTGATGTAGCTTCTAATTTATCTTTTCTGACAAAGAAAAAGATGGTGCTATCTCTGTTAAAACATCCTGATAGTTCAATTTTATCAGGGTCATTAATTATTTCAGGTAAGGGCATCAATTTGCCAAATTGTGTTTTAGGTCCTTTAATTTTTGTACTTAAATACAAATCGCCGAATTTATCTCCACCTCTATCCACATATATTACCATTGTATTGCCTTCCGGATTTAAAAAAACACACATTTCATCATAGCTGGTATTGATCTCTCTGCCTGCACTCATAGGTTTATCCCATGTGTTGTTTTTGACGCTACTTATCCATACATCACTTGGTCTGTAGCCGTCAGCTTCGATTTTTCCTCCACCAATGTTGTTTTTTCTTCTGGATGTAAATACCAAAAATGTTTCGTTTTCATTGACGAATGGATAGTATTCAGGAAATTCTGTATTGATATCTTTTCCTATGTTGGTAAAAGATACATTGACAGGATATTGCATGAGTTGTTTGGCATTTTTACACATTTCTATTTGTCGGTTTACTTCGTCTAAGTCCTTTTTTTTAAGTTTAAAGGTTTTGTAATTTTCATAGGCAGCAATAGCGTCATCTAATTTGTTGGAAAGATGATATGCTTTCCCAAGATAATACCATAGTTTGGGGTCAATATCTTTTGTTTCTACTAACTTTTCTAATAGTTTGATGGATTCTTCCCGGTTTGTTCTTGTTTTAATGTAACACACGGCGAGCTTGGCCATTACAAATTTGTTTTCAGGTGCTTTGTTCTGAACTTCTTTGTATAAGGGTATTGCAGCAATATAATTTCCGGATTCAAAGTAATCTTCTGCTTTTAGAAATTTAGGCATCAGTTTATTATCTAAGTCCTGAGAAAAAAAAGATGAATAACAACTGATAAGAAAGATAATTATTTGTTTTTTCATAGGTAATTAAGGTTTTTTCTTTAATACGAAGTTTCTGTTTTTTTCTACTTCTAATTTTCCAATGTCTGATATTACAATGGTTTCTGTATAATCTTCATATCCGTCAGATGATATGTTAATTTGGTATTCTCCGCTTTCTAAAGCTATTACATATTTTCCGGTTTTTGAGTTTGGAATAAATTGCCTTTCTTCATTGGTTTTTTTGTTTTTGGCAATGATTACAATAGGCGCTTCCTTGTTATTTTTGGTAGAATCTCCTAAAAAGACCATACCTGTAATAATTCGAATAATTTGTTCTTTATCTTCAAAGCGGATTCTGTAAATATCTAGATCTCCAAGCCCGTTAGGGCGAAAGGTGCTAATGTAACCCACTCTGTTATCAGGCGTCATGCATATACTTCTATCGTCAGATGTAGAATTGACCGGATAGCCTAAATTTTCTGCAAAGGTCCATGTATTTTCATCGGGGTTCCACGTTGATTTAAACAAGTCATAGCCGCCCATGGTATTATGCCCTTCTGAAGAAAAATAAAGCGTTACGCCATCGGCATCTATATATGGAAAATCTTCATTGTAGGGCGTATTGATTTGTTCGGGTAATTTTTGAGGTAATCCCCACTGGCCATTTGGTAATTTTCTGATCATATATATGTCGCTTTGGTCTTCTATGCTGTTTCTGCGGGCAAAGAAAAAAGTGTTTCCATCAGGAGTAAATGAACCGCTTGTTTCAATGGTTTTGGGGTCGCTAATCAATGGGGGCATTGGTTTTATTTTAGTGAACTCTCCATTTGGATTTTTTTCTGATGTATAAAGGTCGCCATATTTTTCTATATTATCAAAATATACTACCATTTGTTTACCATCTGAACTCAAAGAAACGCATTGTTCGTCGTAGTTGGTATTAATGACTTTACCGGCATTAAAAGCTTTTATCCATTTACCGTTTTCAACTTTACTGAACCATATATCGCTGGGTCGGTAACCATCTATTTCTATTTTATTACCGCCTATATTTTCTTTCCTTCGTGAAGTAAATACCAGAAAGGTCTCATTGGCATTGACATAAGGATAGTAATCGGGGTCTGGGGAATTGATGTCTGGTCCTAAATTAGTAAAAGTAACATTGATAGGATTGGACATAAATTTTTTGGCGTTGTTGCATTCTGTTATTTTTCTTTTTGCCTTTTCAATGTCCGATTTTTTGGGTTTTAAAGAAATGTATTTTTCAAACGCTTCTATTGCCTTATCAATCTGATTATTCAGATGATAAGCTAAACCAAGATAATACCAATTTTCTATATCTGTTTTTTCTTCTTTTGTGAGATCTTCCAATAGTTTAATGGGCTCAGCCCGGTTTTGATTAGTGTTGAGATAACAAACTGCCAACCTTGGTTTGATATATTTATTGTCAGGTTCTTTTTTTAGAAGTTCTTTATATATGGGTATGGCCATTAAATAATTCTTATGGTCAAATAACTCATCTGCCTTTGTTAGTTTATCTTGTAATTTGTCGTTCTTCATTTGAGAAAACAAATGAGTATGAAATATAAAAAATGTAGCAACTATCCAAAGTTTTGAAAAAGCATATATGTCAAAGTGTACTTTTGACTTTTTAAGCATGAATGGATAATTTAGTTTTGGAAAATATTGGTAGATAATAGTTGCTTTAAGGTGTATCTTTTAGATTTGTAAAATACTACTATCCATGCATCGGTTTGTCCTTTTAGTATCGCTTTTTGTCTCCATGCTTCCGCTTCTAACAGTGTTTTACAATCTTTAGCAAGATAAAAACGTGTAATTTTATCATCGCATGCTTGTACCAAAGGCTGTCCGAATTCTATCAGATGTTTGTAGCTATAATTTTTTGGATAATGGTAGGCAGCAATTTGTACTCTGAATATTAAACCTTCCTTACAAAATTTTCCAAGCAGATGAAGCAGTTCTTCATATTTTTTTCCATATCCTCCGGTGTATGAATTAAGTTTTGCTTTAATTTCATTAAAATTGGGTATATTGGTTTCACATTCAGTTTCTTTTATCTCTGTTTTAGCAAATTTTTCGGGTACTTCTTGCTTGAGTTTTTCATTTTCCTGTTTAATTTCTTCATTGATTTTAGCCACTTGTTCTGTAGTCAATAAAAAGAAATTTTTATTAATTTGAGTAAACTCTTTTATTTTTTCAATGTCAAACATTTCTTCTGTTGGTTCAAAGCCTTTGGCTGTAACTTTTACTTTGTATGTGTTGCCGGGAGATAAGGCAATATAGTATTTTCCTGTTTGTTGATTGGAAACCAGTTTAAATTCTTTGTTTTCAGACATTTTGGTAATAATTATCTCTGCTGCAATGGGTTTTTCATTTCCGAATACGGTACCTGTTACAACGGCTAATACCGGCTTTTCACCTACTATACCTGGAGTAGAAGTATAAATATCTTGTTTTCCTTTTCCACCATACCCGCCTCTGTTAGAAGACAAATAACCTCTATCTCCTTTTGCATTGATTACGTAATACCGGTCATCTTCAGTTGTATTCAGTGGAATACCCATATTTTTAGGGGTTAACCATTGGCCTTCTTTTTTTATGGAGTACATAATGTCATATCCTCCTATACTTTTATGCCCTTTAGAACTAAAAAACAGCGTGATGCCATCGGGGTGAATGAAGGGGGCATCTTCGTCGTATTTGGTATTGATAATAGGTCCAAGGTTTTTGGCAGGTCCCCAATCCTCTCCTTCTTTTTCTGATACCCATAAATCTCTTCCACCATATCCACCAGGCCTTTCTGATGCAAAATATAAATACCTGCCATCTGCACTTACAGAACAACTACCTTCCCAATATTCTGTATTGATGTTGGAGTTTAATCTTACGGGTTCTGTCCATTTATTGCCATCGGAAACGGACATGTAAATATCACCTTTATCTTCATTGGTTGATTTAAATAAAAAGAGGGTTTGTCCATCAGGGGATAGAGCAATGGCAGCATCATGCCCGGGTGTATTTAATTCAGGAATACCTGCTGGCTCTGTCCAGGTACCATCTTCTTTTTTGAAAGCAATCATGATATCTTCGTGATAATATCCTTCTTCTTTATCTGGTTTCAGTTCATCATTTACAAGTCCGCCGGTTACTTTTGGTCCTACATAAGTAAAAATCATCATGGTTTCATCTGCAGAAATAACCGGAACGTATTCATTATCTTCTGTATTGATAGGTGTTCCTATATTTTCAATTTTACAAAATACTTTATTTTCCATAATGGACTTGCCATTTTCAGAATAGTTGAGTAATAGCAAAGCATCATTCAGCATGTTATTTTGTTCTTCTGTTGGCTTTTTTATAGAGGCAAAGTTGTTGATAAAGTCCTGTATTAGCGGAATAGATTCTTTGAATTTGTAATTCAGGTGATATGCTTTACCTAAATAATACTTCATTTCAAGTATATCGGATTTTTTTTTAGAGAGCACTTCAAATATTTCTAAAGCTCGCTCTTTTCTTTCAGGGTAGTTTAAACAAATAATACCAAGTGTATATAAATAATCATCATTTTTAGGTTTTTTGGCATACAATTTATCCATTATTTCATAGGCCTTGGCATATTCTTTTCCGTTTAGGTAATCCAATGCTTCTCTGTATAATTCTTTTTCTGACTGAGCATATATGATATTTGCAAACAAGGTTAAAATCAAAATATAAATGTTCTTGCTCATAGATGAGTTTTAATAATGATGGGCTAAATATAACAGAAATGTGCTTAATGAGAAAATTTTTATTTATTCTGCTTCAAATTTTTCTATACATTTTCGCCAAAATAAATATATGGGAAAACCAGATAATAACAAAAAACAAGAGTCATCTTCGAATATTAAAACTGACAATTATCGCTTGATATTACTTAATGATGATGATAATGATTTTGATTATGTTATACGGTCTCTTGTGGAAGCGTGTGGTTTTGATTATGAAAAAGCGGAGCAGTGTACTCTGCTGGCTCATTTGAAAGGAGCTTACAGGATTTTAAGTGGAGAAAGAGAAAAAATAGAGAAAATTCAGAATTATCTAAACACCAAGAATATCCATACAAAAATTGAGAAACAATAAATATATGAACCATATAAAAATAACTTCAATATTATTTTTATTGGTTATATTTTTTGCTTGTACAAAAAATGTTGTCACAGGAAGAAAACAACTTAACTTAATACCTGAAAAAGAATTAATTGGTATGAGTTTAACCGAGTATGATAATTTTCTTAAACAACATAAAACACTTCCTCAGTACGATAATAGAGTAATTCAGGTAAGAAATGTGGGTAATAAAATAAAAGCAGCAGTTGAAAAATTATATGCACAAAAGGGAATGTCAAACGAATTAAAAATGTATCAATGGGAATTTAATGTGGTTGAAGAAAACATTGTGAATGCGTGGTGCATGCCGGGGGGTAAAGTGGTGGTTTATACGGGTATTTTACCCGTTACACAAGATGATGCAGGATTAGCTGTTGTAATGGGGCATGAAATATCTCATGCATTAGCCAAACATGGAAATGAGAGAATGTCGCAGGCCATGCTGGCTCAGTTTGGACAAATTACATTAGCCATGGCACTTTCTCAAAAACCTCAGGAAACAAGAAACTTGTTTTTAGCTGCCTATGGGGTAGGAGCAGGCCTCAGTTTATTGAAATACAGCAGAAATCAAGAAGCAGAAGCAGATAAAATGGGACTTATTTTAATGGCTATGGCAGGATACAATCCTGAAGAAGCGATTCATTTTTGGAGTAGAATGGCTGCACAAGGGGGGCAAAAACCACCAGAAATTTTAAGCACTCATCCCAGCGATGAAACACGCATTAAGTTGCTGCGAGAGTTTTTGCCCGAAGCAAAAAAATATTATCAGCCCGATTAAAAAACTGTGAAAAAAAAACTCATTCAAATATTTTTATTTGCCATATCTATAATGTGCGTGCGTGCACAGCAATATCCATTTATGACTCAGTACAGAGGCCATCTTTATTTTTTTAATCCGGCGTTCAGTGGTACAAAAAAATGGATAGATGCAAGGGCTTTTTACCGTCAGCAATGGACAGGATTTTCAGGCAGTCCTACTACATCAGCAGTTTCTTTTAATATCAGATATTTCAAAGGAAAAATGGGTAGTGGTTTCATGATATTTAACGATAAAATTGGTCCGTTTGTGAATAATTATTTTTCCGGCAACATTGCTTATCATATTAAAATGCCTGATACAGAGTTGTCGTTTGGTTTTTCAATGGCGTACACTATTTTTCAAATTAATCCGGCTTTAATCACCTTGCGACATCAGTTGGATGCTTCTGTAGATGTGAATAGCAATGCAATTAATCAAAAAAAATTGGAAGGCACTTTTGGTGTATTGTATTACAACGATAGATTTTTTCTGTCGTTATCTATGCTCAATCTTTTTGGGGCTACCTATAAATTCAAATATTCAAATCCTGATTTTTTCAAAGGTAATTATACAAATGAAAACCAAATTGCATTTGGTGCCGGATATAATTTTGGAGAAAATCCGGATTATGTCTTTGAAAATACATTTTGGGTGATGAGTGGTAAAGCAATGCCTTTGTTTTTAGATTATTCATTACGAATACATATGCACAAGACGCTTATAGTAGGGTTTAGTATAAGGCCCGGAAACGCTCTTGCTTTTCATGCGGGATTAACATTATTTGGACAGTTTCAAATAACCTACAGTTATGATTTGCTGGTTTCGAAATTGAGAACTTCTCAAAAAGGCACTCATGAAATTAATCTAGTATTTTCTATTGATAAAAAAACCACTCAGAAAAAAGGTGGAGTTCACTCAAAATTCATTAAACAGAAATACCAATACCTTTTGAATTAGAAAGATATATTGTTCTGATGGGTTTTTATATAATAGATGAAATATTGTTTTATACATATTGGATTAAGTTGTATTACTATGTCTGCATTTGCTCAGCAAAAAAAGAACGTATTCAAACAAATGCAGATGAATTATCCCGTAGTAAAATCTATTTATGCAAAGCACTGGAATTTACTTTGTGATAGTATGCGATTAAAGAAAATCTCACCAGATAGCTTTACTATGTATATTCGTGTATTTAAGTATGAAAGCATGATGGAAATATGGATGAAAAACATGGGCGAAGTCAAATATCGTTTGTTCAAAACAATGCCCTTGTGTGCAACCAGCGGAAAATTAGGTACAAAAAAATATAATAAAGACGGGCAAATCCCTGAAGGGTTTTATGAAATTATCAATTTTAATCCAAAAGACAAGTATAAATATCTTGCATTAAAAATAAATTTTCCCAACCCAATAGACCAAAAAATAGCCGAAGAACCTATTACAACCAATGTTTTTATTCACGGTACGTGCGAAACTACCGCAGATATTGTTTTAGATAAAACAGATATGGAACAATTGTATATTTTATGTGTGGAAATGCGTAACAGAAAGGAATTAATATACATAGATATTTATCCTTGTCGTTTCTCAAAACAAAATAACGATATGTTACTATCATACCCGAAAAAAGATATTAAATTTTGGGATAACATCAAAGATGCCTATTTTTATTTTGAAGAAAATAAATGGCTACCAAGAATCAACTCTAATAATAAAGGTAAATATATTTACGAGGAATAATGGAAGAAAGAGATATATTAGAGCAATTTAAATCTCATTTACTCATTGAAAAAAATTTATCTTTTAATTCAATAGAATCATATTTGAATGATGTGGAAAAGTTTTCCCGATTTCTTTCTGATTATTTCCAACAAACCAATTTATTGAATGCAGAAAAACATCACATCCATGAGTTTATTAAAGCACTGTTTGAAATGAATCTGGAAGCCACTTCGGTCAATAGAATAATTTCAGGTATTAAAGCACTTTATAATTTTCTTAACTATGCAGATATTCTGAAACATCACCCGGCAGAAGATATTGAAACCGTTAGAACAATAAGAAAATTACCCGTTGTATTATCGGTATATGAAATTGAAGAAATGATAAAAAAAATTGACCGTAGTACTGCAGAAGGGGAAAGAAATTATGCTATTATAGAAATTTTGTATGGTTGCGGGCTTCGTGTATCAGAACTCGTCAATTTGAGAATAATAGATGTTAATTTGAAAGAAGATTTTGTGCGGATTATTGGTAAAGGTAATAAAGAAAGATTAATTCCGTTGGGACAACTTGCAAAAAATGCAGTCATCAATTATTATGAAAATTACAGAAAACATCTAAGCCCACCGTCTAAATATCAAGATATTTTGTTTCTTAATAAATTTGCTCATCCTTTAAGCAGAATTATGGTCTTTTATATTATCAAAGATTTGGCTAAAAAGGCAGGTATTACAAAAAATATCAGCCCGCATACTTTCAGGCATTCTTTTGCAACGCATTTAATTGAAGGTGGCGCTAATATTCGTGTTGTACAGGAACTTTTAGGACACGCTAGTATTATTACAACAGAAATATATACGCATTTAGACAGAGAGTTTTTAAGAGAAAATATTTTGAGCTACCATCCACGAAATAAAACAACAAAATAAAAATTCTTTGAAAAAAAAACTCGCTGTCATATCTGTTATATCTGATATTTATACAGACCAAAGGGTATTAAGAGCCGCCCGAACTTTGGAAGAAATGGGTTATGATATATACCTTATTGGCAGAAAGAAGCAATTGAATTCATTGATGAATAATCATATTCCATTTCAAACCATTCATATTGACCCGGTATTTCAGAAAAATGTTTTAATGTATGCGTTTTTCAATATATTACTTTTTATTAAGGTCTTAAAAATCATTGTATGTAATAGAAAAAAAGATGTGCTCTTATATGCCAATGATTTAGACACGCTTTTACCTAATTTTATCATATCAAAAATATTTCAATTACCTTTAGTATATGATACACATGAAATTTTTACCGAAGTTCCTGAGTTACAAAACAAAACAATAAAAAAGAAAATATGGGAAACTTTAGAAAAATGCATTGTTCCTAAATTAAATTTTGTAATTACAGTAAATAAAAGTATTGCAGAATGGTACAGAAAAAAATACCCAACCAGTTTTTATGTAGTAAGAAACATATCAGATCAAATCAAATCACAGAAAATAAAAACAAAAAAAGAACTGAATTTACCCGAACATAAAAAAATTATTATACTACAAGGAACCGGCATCAACATCCACAGAGGCGCTGAAGAATTGGTGCAATCAATGCAATATTTGAGTTCAGAATATTTGTTATTGATTATTGGCGGAGGTGATGTCATTCAAACATTAAAAGAGATGACCAATTCTTTAAAGATAACAGAAAAAATTATTTTTAAAGACAGATTGCCCGCAGAAGAATTATATCATTATACCTGTCATGCTCACCTTGGTATAAGCATTGATAAACCTAATAATCTGAATTATCTGTACAGTTTACCCAATAAAATTTTTAGTTACATTCATGCACATATTCCCATTTTAGCAAGCCGTTTACCTGAAATAGAACAAATTATAAATCAATATCAGATAGGTACATTCATAGATAACCATGAGCCCAAACATATCGCTATCAAAATTGAAGAAGCCCTCAACCATCCTGAATATAATTTGTGGAAAGCAAATACATATAAAGCAGAAAGCGAACTCAACTGGGAAACTGAAAAACATAAATTAAAAACTATTATTCAAAAGTATATTAATCATTAAATTCGCAAAAAATTATTATGGCTCAAAAAAGAATTTTAATTACCGGTGCTGCTGGTTTCCTTGGTTCTCATTTATGCGATAGGTTTATTCAGGAAGGATTTTATGTAATAGGAATGGATAACTTGATTACTGGCAACCTTTCTAATATTGAACACTTATTTCAAAACAAAAATTTTGAATTTTATCATCATGATGTTACTAAATTTGTTTTTGTTTCAGGAGAGTTAGATTATATATTGCATTTTGCATCGCCGGCCAGTCCTATTGATTATATGAAAATTCCTATTCAAACACTCAAAGTGTCATCATTGGGTACGCATAATATTTTAGGATTAGCCCGAGTAAAAAAAGCCCGGGTGCTGGTGGCATCTACAAGCGAAGTGTATGGCGACCCTCTGATACATCCTCAACCCGAGTCCTATTATGGAAATGTCAATCCTATAGGAGTAAGAGGGTGCTATGATGAAGCCAAAAGATTTATGGAAGCATTGACTATGGCTTATCATCGCATACATGGATTAGAAACCAGAATAGTCAGAATATTCAATACTTATGGGCCCAAAATGCGTTTGAACGATGGCCGGGTTTTACCCACCTTTATTTCTCAGGCATTGCGAGGAGAAGATTTAACGATGTATGGCGATGGTTCTCAAACTCGTAGTTTTTGCTATGTGGATGATTTAATAGAGGGCATTGTCAGATTGTTATTTTCAGATTATCATTTGCCTGTCAATATCGGCAACCCCGAAGAGATAACTATTAAAGAATTTGGAGAAGAAATACTGAAACTAACCGGAAGCAAAAGTAAACTAATTTCTTTACCTCCCATGCAAGACGACCCTAAACAGAGAAAACCCGATATATCACTCGCTAAAAAAATATTGAATTGGGAACCCAAAATTTCAAGACAAGAAGGTTTGAAAAAAACATTGGCCTATTTTCAATCCTTACCTAAAGAAAGATTATATCAGGAAAAAGAGTTTAAATCTTTGGAGAAATGGAATAAATAGAATTTTACAAAAATAAAAAAGTCCTGATAAAAATCAGGACTTTTTTGTTTCAGGAAAAGTGTCCTATTTTTAATGTTGAACCACCACTTTTTCAGTAACGACTTTAGCATTTTTATCTTTTGTTCTGATAAAGTAAACGCCATTATTCCAATCGCTACAATTAATCGTCTTATCGGTAGTTTCTTTAATGAGTTTTCCCGTCACATCAAATACCTGAATAACAACATCTGAAGAGATATTTGAAGAGGTAATAGTAAAATTA
>JAOABO010000056.1 GCA_026418315.1 Bacteroidia bacterium | reverse complement strand
TATAAGAGACAGGTGCAATTTTCCATGTAAATAAATACAAAGGTAAATTCCATGGTGAAATGCATCCTGCCACACCAATGGGCTGCTTGTATGTGTAATTGATGGAATCATTTTCATTAATGTGTGCTTGCGAATAATAATGCAATATCGCCGTTGCATAAAAGCGAAAATTAGCGGAGGCCCTTGGGATATCTACTTTTTTGGCTAATTTGAGTGGTTTGCCATTATCAAAAGATTCTGCATACGCTAAAAAATCATGTTTTTTGTCAATCAATTCTGCTATCTTCATTAAATATTCAAAACGTTTTTGATGCGATAAAGTACTCCACGCAGGAAATGCTTCTGATGCAGCATTTACGGCCAACTGCACATCTTCTGCATCGCTATCAGGAATGAGCGAATACTCTGCTCCAATAGACGGGTTGATGTTGGATATGTAATTTTTTTTAACTGGTTCTACTAATTCGCCATTGATGTAATTGAGTATTTTATCGGGTAATGAAAACATAAAGATTAGTTTATTCTACATTCAACAATTTAACTGCATCTTTTTGTGTATCTGCAATTTTAAATATGGTGTTTAACTTGGTAATCAAAAGTAACTCATTAATTTTTTTATTAAGATGATATAACACCACCTCGCCATTGTTATTACGGGCTTTTGTGTAAATCTGAATCAACACATTTAAGCCACTGCTGTTGATGTATTTCAAATCTTTTAAATCAAAAGTAAAATTATAGATATCATTTTGTATGTACTCATCAATTTTATCTATCAAAGATTGAGATTGTATTTTATCAATTAAATCTCCTTTTAGTTTAATGTCTACGTATTTTTTATGCTCTTTAATTTCAAATTCAAATTTCATATTAGTTTGTTTTTTTATTTTCGCATTTCCCAGATTGTGCAAATGCTTGACACTTACCTGTAAATTGTAAAGAGTGTTGTGTTATATGAAATCCTAGTAGATTCTCTGTGGTCTTTTGTATTTGAATAATTCTTGGGTCACAAAATTCAAAAACTTTCCCGCAGTCAGAACATATCAGGTGGTCGTGTTGTCGGTAATTGTAAGCTCTTTCATATTGTGCTGAATGGGTTCCAAATTGATGTTTAATTACCAGACCAGCATCTACAAATATTTCCATGTTGTTATATAAAGTAGCACGGCTTACCCGATATTTTTTATTTTTCATTCTTTCGTACAGTTCATCAATTTCAAAATGATCATTGATGGAATAAATTTCTTTTAATACATAATATCTTTCCAGGGTTCTGCGAAGTTTTTTTTCTTTAAGATAATTATCTAAAATAGATTTTACTTGTTCAAAAATTTCTTTATTATCTGCTTTGGTTTCAAGCATTGAAAAATTATTTTATATCCAATAATTCCACATCAAATATCAACCATGATTTTGGTGGTATTACACCCGGATAACCCATTTCGCCATAACCTAACTGATAGGGAACAATCAATTTGGCCTTACTTCCCTTTTTCAAAAGCATAATACCTTCATCCCATCCCTTTATAACTCTGCCCACGCCAATTGGCAGTTCTAACGGCTGATTCCTATCATAACTGGAATCAAATTTTTTTCCACCCAAAAAAGTACCTGTATAATGAACTACCACTGTCTGTCCTGCTTTGGGAGTATCACCAGTGCCTTCTTTTTCAATTATATATCTCAATCCTGATGAAGTTACCTGAGCATTGCCATATTTTTCTTTTAATATCTTTTCAGTTTCGGCTTCTTTACGCTTTTCAGCTTCTACCTGCTCTTGTTCTTTTTGTTTTTTCAGTGTTTCAAATACTTTGGGAGCATCAAATTTTTCAGCATCTTTTCCCTTTCTCAAAATAATTACTTTACGAATGGTATCATTTTGCTGAATAGCATTTACTACCTCTTGTCCTTTCACTACATGACCAAAGACAGCATGTTTACCATCTAACCATGGCGTTTCTTTATGTGTAATGAAAAATTGTGAGCCATTGGTATTGGGCCCTGCATTAGCCATGGATAAAATTCCAGGACCATTATGTTTCAGCGTAGTATCAATTTCGTCAGGAAATTTATACCCAGGGTCTCCCATGCCATTAAATTTTGGACATCCACCCTGAATCATAAAATCTTTAATTACTCTGTGAAATATCAATCCATCATAATACGGCTGATTAGGTCTTGCTGTATTGGGTATAGTGCCTTCTGCCAATCCAACAAAATTGGCTACTGTCATAGGTGTTTTTTTGTATTCCAGTTGCAGATAAATATCGCCCTTATTAGTTTCCATTTTAGCATAAATGCCCTCGGGTTGATTTTTCAGAAATTCTTTGTCCATTTTTGAAATGTTTGATTGTTTATTTTGATTAGATTTTTTTTGAGCTATTGAAGCATGTGTGAGTGCCAACAAGGATACAGACACAAGAACCAAGTGAATTTTCATAATTAAAATTTTTGTCAAATATACATTAAAATTTTCTACTTCTGCAAAACCATCAGCAATTCTCTACGCATTTTATTCTTTATGTGTGTATATTTGCAAAAAAATAAAAATGAAGAAAACTATAAAAAAAATACTCATTGCTAACAGAGGTGAAATTGCTTTGCGAGTCATTCGCTCTGCCAAAGAAATGGGAATACAAACTGTTGCCATTTATTCGGAAGCAGATAAAAATGCTCCCTTTGTAAGAGCAGCTGATGAAAGTTATTTAATAGGCCCCCCTCCTTCCAATCAATCTTATTTACTTGCTGATAAAATTATTGACATTGCATTACAATGCAAAGCAGATGCTATTCACCCTGGCTATGGCTTTTTAAGTGAAAATGCAGATTTTGCAGAAAAAGTTACAAATGCAGGTATTATTTTTATTGGTCCTCCAGCTTCTGCTATGAGAAAAATAGGCGACAAACTCAGTGCTAAAAAAACAGCAAAGGAACAAAACGTACCCATGATTTCCGGCTCCGAAGGAGCTATACGAGATATTGAAGAAGCCAAAAAAATAGCTCATAAGATAGGATTTCCCTTACTTATTAAAGCATCGGCCGGAGGTGGAGGAAAAGGAATGCGATTAGTCAATAAAATGGAAGAATTAGAAGAAAGTATTCAGCGGGCAATGAGTGAAGCATTGTCTGCATTTGGAGATGATGCTGTGTTTATTGAAAAATATGCAGAAGAGCCCAAACACATAGAAGTGCAGATTTTAGGCGACCAATACGGAAATGTAGTGTATCTATTTGAAAGAGAATGCTCTATACAAAGAAGACATCAAAAAGTCATCGAAGAAGCTCCTTCTTCTGCAATATCAGAAGAATTAAGAAAAAGAATGGGAGAATGTGCTGTAGCACTTGCAAAAGCCGTTGGTTATTACAATGCAGGCACTGTAGAATTTTTAGTAGATAAACACAGAAATTTTTACTTTCTGGAAGTAAATGCCCGTTTGCAGGTAGAGCATCCTGTTACAGAAATGATAACAGGTTTGGATTTAGTAAAAGAACAAATTAAAATAGCCATGGGAGAACCATTATCTTTTACGCAGAATGATTTAAAGATAAGTGGTCATTCTATAGAAGTCAGAGTGAGTGCAGAAGATCCTTTCAATAATTTTTTGCCAGATATTGGAAAATTACTGATGTACAAAAGACCACAAGGCCACGGCATAAGAGTAGATGATGGATATGAAGAAGGAATGGACATTCCTGTTTATTATGACCCTATGATAGCAAAATTAATTGTGCATGCCAAAGACAGAAATGCCGCTATTGAAAAAATGATAAGAGCCATAGATGAATTTAAAATTGTAGGCATAGAAACTACTTTGGACTTTTGTAAATTTGTATTAAAGCATCCTGATTTTATTTCAGGAAAATTTGATACAGGATTTGTAGCTAAATATTTCTCTCCAGAAAAACTACATGAAAATTTATTAGCCGATGAACAAGAAGTATTAGCAATATTTTCAGGAGCATACTATGAACTACAAAGAAACAAACTAAAAACATACAACAACCATCTTAATCAACAACACACCTCTGATTGGTACAGAAGAAGAAAATAAAATGAATGAGAAGAAAAAAGTTTTGGTAGCTATGAGTGGTGGAATAGATAGTTCCATCTGTGCTTTACTATTAAAAAAATCGGGTTATGAATTAGTAGGCATCACAATGAAAACATGGGACTATGAAACATCCAAAGTCAATGGTAAAGAAACGGGCTGCTGTAGTTTAGATAGCATCAACGATGCGAGAATAGTAGCTGTCAAATTAGGATTTCCGCATTATGTATTAGACATCCGGGAAGAATTTACCGACAAAATCATTAATAATTTTGTTGAAGAATATTTATCTGGCAGAACGCCCAATCCCTGTGTACTTTGCAACACCCACATCAAATGGGACGCTTTACTGAAAAGGGCCGATATGCTGGAATGCAACTATATAGCCACAGGACATTATGCAAAAATTCGCTTTGAAAACGGAAGATTTGTTCTGTCAAAAGGCAAAGACGCCAACAAAGATCAAACCTATGTTTTATGGGGACTTAATCAAGATGTTTTAGCACGTACTATTTTTCCCCTATCAGAATACACAAAGCCAGAAGTTAGAGAAATTGCGGTAAAAGAAGGATTTGATTATCTTGCCAAAAAGCACGAAAGTTATGATATATGTTTTATTCCTGATAACGATTACCGAAAATTTTTAATGAATAGAAATCCAAACATGATGACAGAAATCGGAGAAGGTAATTTTGTTTATCATAATGAAATTATTGGTAAACACAAAGGATACCCTTTTTATACCATTGGTCAAAGAAAAGGATTAGACATAGCACTGGGAAACCCTGTATATGTAAAAGAAATTATACCCGAAAAAAATGAAGTCGTATTAGGAGATAAAGAAGAACTGGCTAAACAACTTATTAAAGTAAGAGATTTTAATCTGATAAAATACGAAACGCTTCCTGATAACTTTCAGGCACTGGTTAAAATACGATACAAAGACCCAGGAAAGATGGCTACTATTCATCAATTAGATAACAAGTATTTGGAAATAGTGTTTCACGAACCGGTGTATGCTGTTGCTCCCGGGCAAAGTGCTGTTTTTTACGAAGGAGATGACTTAGTGGGCGGTGGGTTTATTTGTAAAGAATAGATTTATAAATAGTAAATATGCTTTTTAGTAACTTGACATACTGGCATATTTACTTTTCAAAACTATTCAATAACAAGGCACCAAGAACCATCCCATATACTACACTGGTGTATGGATTGGAAGTAATAGGACATGTTCCTGAAGAACAACCTATGGTTTTGTAATAAATAAACCCTCCTATGCCTCCTAAAATCAAGCCAATTAAAGTAATTTTATACTTCAATAAAAAATGTATCATTACTTTTCTGAATCTTTCTTTGTATTAATATTAAATGGCAAATAAAGAGGACAAAAACCTACTAAACTTGTTAGAATAAAGATTATACCCAAAACAAGTAAAATGATGCCAACAGTTCCTTCTACAAGATGAGTAAAATATAATACCGCAAAAAGAACGGCCAATACTATTCTGATAATTTTATCCCATTTTCCCATGTTTGTTTTCATAATTCAATTTTCCACAAATTTACAAAAGATGATAAGATTTCTTTTGTGACAATTATCACCTCAACCACCTTATTTTATTAATCTAATCTTCCCTCTCTCTATCTTCAAATGCCCTTGTTCTTCTAACTGATGAAGTATTCTTGTAATCACTTCTCTTGTAGATGCTAATTCACGTGCAATTTCTTCATGAGTAATATCAATGACAGAATTGTTTCTCAATTTGGCTTTTTCTTTAAGTAAATATAAAATTCGCTTGTCTAATGGATAAAAATAAAGAGCAGATACACTGTTTACTATTTTTTTAAATAGTTGTAAATAATTCTGCAATAATTCCTCAAATATTTCAGGATGTTTCGATATAAGGTGTGCAAAATGGGAAAAAGGTAAAAACAAAATATCACAATCGGTTTCGGCCTCTACTCGTATGTCAATTTTTTCATTAAAAATGCCACTTGCAATACTGCTGGAACATGCTTCCCTTGCTTTGATATGATACAACAACACTTCTTTTTTACCTACTTCTTCCTGATTGATAACCAACACCCGCACTGCTCCATTTAATATAATAGGCAAGGTTTTTAGATATGAGTTTTCTTTAAATATAACCTCATTTTTATCAAATGAAACGATTTGGCAATGTTTTAAAATGCCTTCATACTCCTCATTAGATAAACCTTTTAAAAAAGATATTTCCTTTAAATACTGTATATTCATTATCTGGTTAATTACACCATTTTATCAGGCCTTACCCATTCATCAAATTGTTCTGCAGTAAGTAATCCTAATTCAACTGCTGCTTCTTTTAATGTCTTGTTTTCCTTATGTGCTTTCTTTGCAATTTTTGCAGCATTCTCATACCCAATATGAGGATTCAATGCAGTTACCAACATCAATGAATTGTCAAGGTGTTTTTTAATATTGACCAAGTTGGGCTCTATGCCAACAGCACATTTATCATTAAAACTCACACACACATCACCTATTAATCTTGCACTTTGTAATACATTATAAGCAATTACGGGCTTAAATACATTTAACTCAAAATGCCCGTTACTTCCTGCTACCGATACAGCCATATCATTACCAATCACCTGTGCTGCCACCATGGTCATGGCTTCTGGTTGAGTAGGATTTACTTTGCCTGGCATAATAGAAGAGCCGGGCTCATTATCAGGAATAATAATTTCTCCAATTCCACATCGGGGGCCTGATGCTAATAAACGAATATCATTAGCAATTTTCATTAAAGATACGGCTACTCTTTTCAAAGCACTGCTCATCTCTACCATTGCATCATGTGCAGCCAATGCTTCAAATTTATTAGGTGCTGTAACAAATGGATATCCCGTTAATTCTGCTATTTTTTTTGCTACCAATACATCGTATCCTTTTGGTGCATTAAGACCCGTACCTACAGCAGTACCTCCTAAAGCCAATTCCCGTATGGCTTCCAAAGCATTTTTGATAGCTCTTAATCCCATATTCAATTGTTGTACATACCCGCTAAATTCCTGCCCTAATGTAAGCGGAGTTGCATCCATCAGGTGGGTTCTGCCTGTTTTGACAATATTTTTAAAAGATTCTGACTTAGATTTTAAAGTATCTCGTAATTTTTCAATACCAGGAATAGTAACTTCCACAATCAATTTGTAAGTAGCAATATGCATAGCAGTAGGAAAGGTATCATTGGAAGATTGAGATTTATTCACATCATCATTAGGGTGTAATATTTTTTTCTCGTCTGTTAATTTTCCTCCACTTAATACATGCGCTCTGTTCGCAATCACTTCATTGACGTTCATATTACTTTGTGTCCCCGAGCCCGTTTGCCATATTACTAAAGGAAACTGGTCGTCTAATTTTCCTGCTATGATTTCATCAGCCACTTTACAAATCCAATCGCATTTTTCTTTAGATAATACTCCTAATTCTAAATTAGCCAATGCTGCTGCTTTTTTCAAATATCCAAAAGCATGAATAATTTCCTTTGGCATAGATGCCTCAGGTCCAATCTTAAAGTTGTTTCGGGAACGTTCTGTTTGAGCGCCCCAATAAACATGGGCAGGTACTTTTACTTCGCCCATAGTATCGTGTTCTGTTCTGTATTCCATAGCATTTTTAATGGTTGTTTCCATATCATTTATTTTTATGTTGATGATGTTATTTTAATACTTCTTCGTATTCTGTAACAGGTGGGCAAGTGCAAATCAAATTTCTATCGCCATAAGCATTATCAACACGGGCAACAGATGGCCATATTTTGTTTTGTCTTACCCAAGGTTTGGGAAATGCTGCTGTTTCTCTGCTGTATGGAAAATTCCAATGATCAGATGCAATTATTTCTGCAGTATGAGGGGCGTTTTTCAAAGGGTTATTTTTCTTGTCGTATTTCCCATTGATAATATCATCTATCTCTTTCTTGATAGTAATCATTGCATCTGCAAATTTGTCTAATTCATGCTTGCTTTCGCTTTCCGTTGGCTCTATCATCAATGTGTTAGGCACCGGAAATGCCACAGTAGGGGCGTGGTATCCAAAATCCATTAACCTTTTAGCAATATCCACTACATCTACATCGCTTTGCAGCTTGAATGTTGAACAATCAATTATAAATTCATGTGCACACCTGCCATTATGATTGGTATATAGAATTCTAAAGTGATCTTTCAAAACATCTTTAAGATAGTTAGCATTTAATATTGCAATTTTTGTTGCATGGGTTAATCCTTCAGCACCTAACATTCTGATGTATCCATAAGTAATCAATAAAATTAAAGCACTGCCGTAAGGCGCTGCAGATATTGGGTAAATATTTTTATTATTTTCATTCATATCTAACGGATGCTTTGGTAAATAGGGCTTGAGTTTATCATTCACCAACACAGGCCCCATTCCTGGCCCACCTCCGCCATGAGGAATAGCAAAGGTTTTATGAAGGTTCAAATGGCAAACATCTGCACCAATTAAAGCAGGATTGGTTAATCCCACTTGCGCATTCATGTTGGCTCCGTCCATATATACCAAGCCACCATTTTGATGAACAATATCTGTTATTTCTTTGATTCTTTCCTCAAAAACGCCGTGTGTACTTGGATAGGTAATCATCAAACCCGCTAACTCATTTTTATACTGTTCTGCTTTTTGTTTCAAATCTTCTACATCCACATTACCATTTGTATCGCATTTTACTACAACAATTTTAAATCCAGCCATTGCAGCCGAGGCCGGATTGGTACCATGTGCCGAAGAAGGGATTAAAATAACATGTCTTTGTGGTTCTCCTTTGTCTTTGTGATAAGCTCTGATAAGCAATAACCCGGCATACTCGCCTTGTGCCCCAGAATTCGGCTGAAATGAAATACCTGTAAATCCTGTTATCTCACACAAATATTGACCCAACTCTTCTATTATTTGTAAATATCCTTTTGCTTGCTCTGACGGAGCATAGGGATGAATATCTGTAAATTCAGGCCAACTCAAAGGTATTAGTTCAGATGCAGCGTTTAATTTCATAGTACACGAACCTAATGAAATCATAGAGTGCACTAAGGAAATATCTTTATTTTCAAGCATTTTGATGTAACGCATCATCTCTGTTTCGGTATGATAGGAATTGAAAACAGGATGAGTCAAAAATTCAGATGTTCTTTTGAGTGGTGAATGTTCTATGTAATGAATAGGTTGATAGGTAAATGTAACAGATTGATTTTTGGCTTTGGCAAAAATTTCTATAATAGTTTGTAAGTCCTTTTGAGAAGTTGTTTCATCTAAAGAAATGGAAATGGTTCCATTAGCATTATATCGGAAGTTCACTTTATTTTTCTCTGCAACAGGTTGAATAACCTCTCTTTCTGCCTGAATAGTGATGGTATCAAAAAATAATTTATTGAGTACCTTATAGTTTAGTTTTTCCAATTGTTGTTTTAGAAAACAAGTACGTTCATGAATAGTATTCGCAATTTCTTTAAGACCGTTGGGGCCATGATACACAGCATACATACTACTCATGATGGCCAATAGGGCCTGTGCAGTGCAAATATTGGAAGTTGCTTTCTCTCTTTTAATATGCTGTTCGCGGGTTTGTAAAGCCATTCGCAGTGCTCTTTTACCTTGGGCATCTACCGATACACCTATGATTCTACCAGGTATAAACCGCTTAAACTGTTCGGTTGCAGAAAAGAAAGCAGCATGAGGTCCTCCATAATTCAAAGGCACGCCCAATCTTTGTGCATTTCCAAAAGCACAATCTGCACCCATTTCAGCAGGCGTTTTGATTAAAGTAAGTGCCAGCAAATCTGTTGCAATAGCAACATATACATGGTGTTTTTTTGCAGAGTTAATAAAATTCGTATAATCCACTATCTCTCCATCTACATTCGGATATTGTAATAAAGCCCCAAAAAAAGTATCATCTAAATGGATATTGAAAAAATCAGCAATAACCAATTCTATATTAAAAGACAATGCTCTGTTTTTGAGTGTATTGATGATTTGGGGAAAACATTTTTTATCAATAAAAAACTTACTGGCTTGTTGTTTGTTTTTTTCACGGGCATTGAAAAACATCATCATAGCTTCTACAGCAGCGCTGGCTTCATCTAAAAGTGAAGCATTGGCTACAGGCAGCCCTGTTAAGTCACTCACCATGGTTTGAAAGTTCAGTAATGCTTCTAACCTTCCCTGGGCAATTTCTGCCTGATAAGGAGTATATGCCGTGTACCAACCGGGATTTTCAAATACATTTCTCAAAATAACAGAAGGTGTATATGTTCCGTAAAACCCCAAACCAATGTATGACTTAAACAAAGTATTTTGCTTAGCTAATTCCCGTATATGTTGAAGATATTCTGGTTCAGTAAGTGGTAGCGGAATATTGAAGTGCTTGTTCAGGCGAATTTCAGAAGGTATAGTTTCATTAATAAGTTCATCTATTGAAGAAACATTTATTTTTTGTAAAATGGATTGGGCTTCTGCTTTATCAACACCTATGTGGCGGGGGGCAAATTGATGAATTAACATAAATAAATTTTAGCGTACAAAAGTACATTTTTTTTGTCATAACTATTTTCTTCTGATTAATATTATTTTTTGAACTATTATCATACTATCTATAAATTGAAAGTAAAAAAATACTTAAATTAGCGGCTCTAAAATTTTTATTATGCTGTTTGATTTGGAAATGATGAAAAAAGTGTACGCCACTTTTCCTGAAAAAATTCAGAATGTAAAAAAGAAAATCAATAGACCTTTAACATTTGCAGAAAAAGTATTGTATGCTCATTTACATCCTCAGCAAGAATTAAAGGACTTTCAAAGAGGAAAGGACTATGTGGAATTTGCACCCGATAGAGTAGCCATGCAAGATGCCACAGCCCAAATGGCTCTTTTACAATTTATGCAGGCAGGAAGGCCAAAAGTGGCTGTACCTTCTACAGTTCACTGCGACCATTTGATTGTAGCTAAATCTAATTCTAAAGAAGATTTAGAACGCGCTATTAAAATGAATCAGGAGGTATATGATTTTTTGTCTTCTGTATCAGCTAAATATGGAATAGGTTTTTGGAAGCCCGGTGCAGGTATTATTCATCAGG
>JAOABO010000055.1 GCA_026418315.1 Bacteroidia bacterium | reverse complement strand
AAACAAATTCTGGAAAATTACTTTCAGTCCGACAACCTCGTCATTATAGGGCTTCAGCCAAGAGGCATTTATCTTTCAAGAGTTATCTTTTCTTTATTAAAAGAATCTCAGAAAATAAAGCATGTTCAGTATGCTGAGATAGATGTAACTTTTTTCAGAGATGATTTTAAGTTAAAGCCCCTCTCTCCATTACCGCAAAAAATAGACCCCCATTTTTCGGTTGATGACAAAAAAGTAGTATTAATAGATGATGTTCTTTATACAGGGCGGACTATCAGAGCCGCATTGGATTGTTTACAAAATTATGGAAGGCCGGCAAGTGTAGAGTTATTGGTATTGGTGAACCGGAGGTTTTCCAGAGAACTCCCTATTGAACCTAATTACTCGGGTATCAGTATAGATTCTTTTGATAATCAAAAAGTATTGATAGAATGGGGAAAAGATTGGAAAAAAAGCAAAGTGTATCTTGAATATAAAGAAAACGAAAACAAATGAGCCGCTTATCTACCAGACATTTATTGGGAATAAAAGACCTGACTAAACAAGATATTGAGTTAATTTTACACACAGCACAATCTTTCAAAGAAGTTATTAATCGTCCGATTAAAAAAGTACCGTCTTTAAGAGACATTACCATAGCTAACCTGTTTTTTGAAAATTCTACTCGTACCAGGATATCTTTTGAATTGGCTCAAAAAAGATTGGGAGCTGATGTTATTAATTTTTCCGCTTCTACTTCCTCTGTAAAAAAGGGAGAAACCCTTATAGATACAGCAAACAATATTCTTGCGATGAAAGTGGATATGATAGTAATGAGGCATTCATCGCCCGGTGCATGTGTGTTTTTGTCTAAAAAAGTGAATGCTCAAATTATTAATGCAGGAGATGGCACGCACGAACACCCTACACAGGCACTGCTAGATGCTTTTTCCATCTATCAAAAGTTTGGAACATTAAAGAATGTAAAAGTTGCTATTGTGGGAGATATTTTACACTCCAGAGTGGCGCTTTCCAATATCTTGCTATTAAATACAATGGGGGCAAAGGTAAAAGTATGCGGACCATCTACATTAATACCAAAACACATCTCTTCTTTAGGTGTAGAGGTGGAAACTAATTTAGAAAAAGCTCTTGAATGGTGTGATGTTGCCAACATGTTGAGAATACAATCGGAAAGACAAGATACAAAATATTTTCCGTCATTAAGAGAGTATACTTTAATGTATCAACTGAATAAGAATGTTCTTGATAAAATCAAAAGAAATATAGTGATTATGCATCCCGGCCCTATTAACAGAGGTGTTGAAATAACCAGCGATGTAGCAGATGGTAAACACTCGATAATACTAGAACAAGTGGAAAACGGCGTAGCCGTCAGAATGGCTGTGATGTATTTGTTAGCAGGCAAGCAAGAAGATTAATTTTGGTAAAAAACAATTTTTGTTAGATACCAACATAAAATCTATATTAAAAAATGCAATGAGCAAAAAATTGTGGTATATAACCAACCTAATGTTTTTAATATGGACTGTAGCTTGTAAAAAAGAAAATGCTTTTGATTGTATCAAACCATCTGGCAAAACAGTTACACAATACCGTTCTTTAAGTTCGTTTCACACCATTGTTATAAGAGACAAAATAGATGTGTATCTTAAACAAGATAATTTTTCTGTATCAGTTAAAGCAGGTAAAAATATTATTGACAATATCATAACGGAGGTGAAAGATGAAACCCTGTATGTTTCTAATAAAAATCTTTGCAATTTTGTTAGAGACCCTCAGAAAAAAATAGAGGTTTATGTACACCTGCCTCATTTAAAGTACCTGAAACATACTGGTAGCGGGAACGTTTACAGTACTAATACCTTTGTACAAGACACACTTATTGTAAGAATGGAAACGCCAGGAGATTTACATTTAAATGTTCAGACCAAATATTTTGGAGGCAGTACACATGGAAACGGAGATTTATACATATCAGGCCAGTCGGATTACTTTTATTATTACTACAATGGAACTAATTTTATTTATGCACAATCACTTAAAGTGAATAATTATGTGTATTTAGAAAGCCACTCTGTAGGACACGCTTATGTGAATATAGATAACATAGGCATGGATGCTGCCATGTTTAGTACAGGCAACATTTATTATTCAGGAAACCCAGTTTATTTAAATTACACTTCAAAAAGCAAGGGTAAGTTAATTAAAATTTAAATTAGTGTAAGCATATATAAACAAGGTTGTTTTGGGTGAAAGTATAATTAGGAGTCAACTTAATATGTAAGTTATTGATTTTGAGTAATATAGTGTAAATTTTGCATTTTTTTGTTTAGTTTTACCTAAATTTTTTTACTATCTTTGCAAAAAAATTTTTATGACCATTTTTAATAAGAGAAAGATGAGGGTGTTGTATGTGTGTCAGGAGGTAGCGCCCTTTGTTGAAGATCATCCTATGTGTCATGTTACTCGTCAATTACCCAAGTCCATACAGGACAGAGGCAGAGAAATAAGAACATTTATGCCCAAATTTGGCAGTATTAATGAAAGAAGGCATCAGTTACATGAGGTTATTAGATTATCAGGAGCTAATATAGTTGTGAATGATGTGGACTATCAATTGGTTGTAAAAGTTGCATCTATGCCTGGTGTTCGGATGCAGGTTTATTTTATAGACAATGAAGTATTTTTTCAGGAAAGAGGAACGTATTATGATTATGATACACATCAGATATATAAAGACAATGATGTTAAAATGATTTTTTTTGCTAAAGGCATATTAGAAACAGTCAAAAATTTGCAATGGCATCCGGATATTGTTCATGTAATAGGATGGTACAGTGCATTATTGCCGGTATATATTAAAAAATTCTTTGCAGATGAACCTTATTTCAGTGAAGCTAAAATAGTTA
This sequence comes from Bacteroidia bacterium, assembly GCA_026418315.1. Taxonomy (GTDB): domain Bacteria; phylum Bacteroidota; class Bacteroidia; order B-17B0; family Aurantibacillaceae; genus BPGX01. The sequence continues at coordinate 8,398 of JAOABO010000055.1, read as the reverse complement.
CCTCTGTTTATTCTCATAATGAGGAGGAAGTTAAAATAGATGCTAATAAACTTTTGAAAAAATTGGCTTTTGATAGCATTAATAAAAAAGATGTCAAATATATTGCTGAAAATGCTACTGTAACCAATCTATATAAATTAGCCATTGAATATTCCGATGCGGTGGTGTACGGAGACGAAAACATTAATGACAATCTGAAAAAATTTATTGAAAAATCAGAAAAACCATATATTCATCATTCTCATCAACCTAATATGTTTGATGTGTATGATCAATTGTATAATGAAATCAACGTAATAGAAGATGTAGATGCTGGTTTTTTTGGAAGATAATATAGTTTATTAAATAATTCATACATTAGCCGCAAAAAAATATGAGTGTATTAGTAAATAAACTTTCTCGTGTTATTGTTCAGGGATTTACAGGTAGCGAGGGAACCTTTCACGCCACACAAATGATAGAATACGGAACAAATGTTGTTGGTGGTGTTACTCCCGGTAAAGGAGGGACTATGCATTTGGAAAGGCCTGTTTTCAATACTGTTTATGATGCTGTAAAGCAGGTTGGTGCCAATGTGTCTATTATTTTTGTACCTGCTTCTTTTGCTGCTGATGCTATTATGGAAGCAGCGGATGCCGGCATAGAAGTTATTGTATGTATAACCGAAGGTATTCCTGTAAAGGATATGGTGATGGTAAAAGAATATTTGAAAGATAAAAAGTCCAGATTAATAGGTCCTAACTGCCCTGGCGTTATTTCTGCAGAAGAAGCAAAAGTGGGTATTATGCCGGGTTTTGTATTTAAAAAAGGAAGAGTAGGCATTGTATCCAAATCAGGAACTTTAACCTACGAAGCTGCCGATCAAATTGTAAAAGCCGGTTTAGGAATATCTACTGCCATTGGAATAGGCGGAGACCCTATTATAGGTACTACTACCAAAGAGGCCGTTGAACTTTTAATGAATGACTCGGAAACAGACGGAATAGTAATGATTGGAGAAATAGGTGGAACCTTAGAAGCCGAAGCCGCAAGGTGGATAAAAGAAATTGGGAATAAAAAACCCGTGGTTGGATTTATTGCAGGACAAACCGCTCCGAAAGGAAGAACGATGGGTCATGCAGGAGCCATTGTAGGAGGTAAAGAAGATACAGCACAAGCCAAAATGGCTATTATGAGAGAATGTGGCATTACTGTTTGCGAATCTCCAGCTTTAATTGGAAAAACGATGGAGAGTGTTTTGAAAAAAGTAACGGTATAGGATTTTTGTTTTCTTGGGCGGAATAGTTTAATATAAACAGAGAAGTGTTGCAGTAGATTGTGGTCTGTTTGTCATCACAAATCTTTGTAAATGACTAAGTTAATTTGACCCTTGTTGGGTGTAGAAAAATCAGATATGGACACTACAAAAGGCCTTCTTTCTCCCTGTACACAGTTGTAAACCACATATCCTTTATCTTCAATAGAATTAGGTAGTTTTTTCTGATAATAATCCTTTAGTTCGTTGAATATTTTTGATGTTGTTTCAGAGTCGTTAGAATAAATCCACACATTGATTTCTTCTAAACTATCGTTGTGTAATGAATATTTTACAGTGTATGATATAACACTATCTATTTGAAATCTATATTCTACTGTATCTTTTTTATCAGCATAAGGAGAAGCTCCTTCGCATTTTTTTATCACCTCTGCAGATACATTCAGGTTCAGTCCGCGAATAACAGAACTGTCACTTTTAATTATTTTTTCTGTGTATTCAGAATATTGAGGAAATATTCTTTTATGGGAATTTTCCTCAACAGCGGTTTCTGATTTGTTAATGCAACGAATCAATAGTAAACTACCTATAATGATAAAACCAAGATATAGTTGTTTTTTCATGATGTTGTTTCTGTTTCGGGTTCTGATATTTTTTCAGGTCTCATTTGTGGGAAAAAGATAACTTCTTGTATAGAATGCTGATTGGTCAGCAACATAGTTAATCTGTCAATACCTACACCAAGTCCTGCTGTTGGAGGCATTCCATATTCCAATGCTCTGATGAAATCATAATCCATATACATGGCTTCGTCGTCTCCTTTTTGTTTTAGTTTGACTTGTTCTTCAAAACGATGATATTGGTCAATGGGGTCGTTAAGTTCAGTGTAGGCATTGGCTATTTCCTGACCATTAATATAAAGTTCAAATCTTTCTACAAAGCCCGGTTTATTTCTATGTTTTTTTGTTAATGGAGAGGTCTCTATAGGATAATCCATTATAAATGTAGGTTGTATAAGTTCTTTTTCACAAAGAGCAGAAAATAGTTCATCTATTAATTTGCCTTTACCCATTGTTTCATCCACTTCTACATGGTGTTTTTTGCATAATTCTCTTAATTCATGTTCACTGCACAGAGAAATATCTATATTGATTTTTTCTTTAATGGCATCTACTATAGTCATTCTCTTAAAGGGCGCCTTGAAGTTGATAATTTTTCCTTCTACTTCCAGATCTGTAGTGTCGTACAAATCAGTAACTACTTTTTCAATCATTTGTTCAGTAAATTCCATCATCCACAAATAATCTTTGTAGGCCACATAAATTTCGAGACCTGTAAATTCAGGGTTATGTGTGCGGTCTATCCCCTCATTTCTAAAGTTTTTAGCAAATTCATATACGCCCTCAAATCCACCAACAATTAATCTCTTTAAATACAATTCATTCGCAATTCTTAAGTATAAAGGAATATCTAAAGCGTTGTGATGAGTAATAAAAGGCCTGGCAGCGGCTCCGCCGGGAATGGGTTGTAATACAGGAGTTTCCACTTCCAAATACCCTTTGTTATTAAAATATTCTCTGATAGATTGAATGATTTTGGTTCTTTTAATGAAAATATTTTTTACATGAGGGTTGATAATTAAATCCACATATCTTTGACGATACCTGAATTCGGGGTCTGTTACAGCATCGTGAACTTTTCCGCTTTCATCTACTTTAACAACAGGTAGAGGTTTTAATGCCTTGGCAAGTAACTTAAAAGTTAATACATGGATTGATATTTCCCCTGTTTTGGTTGTAAAAACATAACCGTTCACTCCTATAATGTCTCCAATATCAATCAGTTTTTTCCAAACAACATCATAAAGAGTTTTGTCTTCACCAGGACAAATTTCATCTCTTTTGATATATAGCTGAATTTTTTCAGTAGCGTCTTGTATAACGGCAAATGCAGCTTTGCCCATGTCTCTAATACTTAAAATTCTTCCTGCAATAGAGATGTTTTTATAGTTCAATTTGTCTCTTTCGTAGTTCTCTTTAATGTCTTTGGCAGTAACATTAATTTCAAAAGATTCAGGAGGATAAGGGTTAATATTCAATTCCTGTAATTGTTGTAATTTTTGTCTTCTGATAATTTCCTGTTCGCTTAAATGTCTTTCACTCATAATGGTTTAAAATATCTTTTTTGGTATCAAATTGCAAAAGTGCATAAAATTTTAGTTTTTATCAATTTTTAAAAACAAAAAAGCAATCTATTTGTCAGATTGCTTTTTAAGCTCCTCAGGCAGGGCTCGAACCTGCGACCCCATGATTAACAGTCATGTGCTCTAACCGGCTGAGCTACTGAGGAATTGTAATTTTTGGGGGCAAATGTAATTATTTTTTTATTGAAAGTCAAAACATCTTGCTTAAAATAATACTTAAAAAAATTGAACTTATTTATTTCCGTTAAATAGGAAGGTGTTACCAATTGAAATATTAACAGAGTATTGACTACCGCTTACTGTGAATGAGATAGAAGAACTCTCAGAAGTGTTAGAGTTGCCAGTATATCCATTTGATCCACTAGCGCTTAAAGATGAAATCGTATAAGTGGTAGTTGGCGACTGTATTTTTATACTAGTACAAGACAATTTAGTAATGGTGATGTTTGCTCCATTGAAGGGAACAGAATTTTCAATACCATCACCTAAGTATGTACCACTCTGTTCATCCTTAAAGCAAGTTGTAACGGGAGGAGGTGTAGTATTGTTGTTATTAGCGTTGTTGTTTTTTTTCTTACAGGCAGAAGTTGCCAATAATGTACAAGAAACCAAAAAATACGACAATTTTTTCATATTGTTATGATTTTGCTGCAAAAATATATAACTTAACAAATACGATAAAAAATTCTTTTAAAGAAACAAAATTTAGAATCATTTTAATGAAAAATATTTTCTCTTATTTTTTAATGATAATTAAAAGGCATATCACTAAATATTGAACATCATAGGAACATATTGTTTTTGTTTGCATAAAACAAAATAATTAGCAGTATCAGTTTATAATTGATTGAAATACTTAAATAAGATTTTTTATTGATTATTTTTCTACCTTTGAGCGTGCTAAAAAATTTTTATGCAACTTTACTTGTACAATACTCTTGCTCATAAAAAAGAAAAATTTGAACCCATTAATCCGCCATTTGTTGGAATGTATGTGTGCGGACCTACCGTATATAATGATGTGCACCTTGGAAATGTAAGAACATTCATTGCTTTTGATGTTATTTTCAGATATCTGAATCATTTGGGATATAAAGTTCGGTATGTAAGAAATATTACCGATGCAGGGCACTTAGAAGACGAATCTGATGAAGATAAAATATCGAAAAGAGCAAAATTAGAGCGTTTGGAGCCAATGGAAATTGTTCAGAAATACACCGTGTCTTTTCATGAAATCATGCGGATATTTAATGTGTTGCCCCCTTCTATAGAGCCAACTGCTACAGGACACATTTTGGAACAACAGGAAATGGCTATGCAAATATTGAAAAACGGATGGGCTTATGAAGTCAATGGTACGGTGTATTTTGATGTAGAAAAATTTGCTCAGCAATATAATTATACAGCCCTGACGGGAAGAAACCTTGAAGAATTATTAAATAACACCAGAGAGTTAGATGGTCAGGATGAAAAGCGAGGACGGCTTGATTTTGCTTTGTGGATAAAGGCCAAGCCGCAACATTTAATGCAATGGAACAGCCCATGGGGAAGGGGCTTTCCCGGATGGCATATTGAGTGCTCGGCCATGAGTACGAAATATCTGGGCGAAGAATTTGATATACACGGAGGCGGAATGGACTTGGCGCCTACACACCATACCAATGAAATAGCACAAAATATTGCTTATTGTGGAAAATCTCCTGCAAGATACTGGCTGCATACCAATATGCTTACCTTGAATGGAAAAAAAATGAGTAAGTCGCTGGGTAATGTGGTATTGCCATTAGAGCTGATTAGTGGCAACAATCCGCTTATTCCAAAAGGATTTAGTCCGGCAGTTATTCGTTTTTTTATGATGCAAACGCATTACAGAAGCACATTGGACATTACACTGGATGCCTTAAATGCAGCAGAAAAAGGGTATTACCGATTGTTGGAAAGTTTTTCTTCTTTAGATAATATTGTTTCATCAGATACTTCTGATATTAATTTATCAGAACTGAAGCAAAAATGCTATAATGCTATGAATGACGACTTTAACACGGCAGTATTGGTTGCCGAGTTATTTGAAATATCTAAAATAATCAATAAAGCGGCAGAAAAGCAAATCAAAATCACAGCGAAAGATATTGAAGAATTAAAAAAGTTGTTTCAGGTCTTTTTTTATGAAATCCTGGGGATTCCACCGTCAGAGGCGAATAACGAATCGTGGATGAAAAAAATTAAAACTTTAGTTGACATTCTTATTGACATTCGGAGTGAAGCCAAGAAAAACAAAAATTATATCTTATCGGATAAAATTCGTAATCAAATGGAATCTGTAGGGATTTTGATTAAAGATACACCTGAGGGAACCAAATGGAGTATTAAATAAGAAAGCGTTGAACATGCTGAAAAAAATCTGGCGGTTTATTTCTTTGTTTTGTGCAGTATATCAGTTGCAAGGACAAAACAATGTACAATCTAAAAATATTTTACTGCAGCAAGATTACTCAGATGCTTTGCAGGAGTGGAACATTTTGTATCCTTCAGAAGAATTTCATGCTGCTTATAAGCCGTATTTGAGTTCATCAATTAACAGTTATCAAGATACGGTTTTCAAAAAAAAAGCATATCCCAAAATTAAGTCATTAGCTTTATCTCAGGTATTTAATGATGTACCTAATAAGAGAAATCAATTTCAACTTCAGGCATTACCGGTTATTCATAGTATTCAAGGATACGATGGTGCCTTTACTTCAGAAAACGGGCTGGGTACACAAGTGTATTTCAACATCAATAATGATTTTACTGCGTATGGAAATATTGTCGGATATCGCTCGTCTTTTCCTTTCTTTTTAGATACTGCCATTTATCAAACGCAGTTAATCAGAAACATTGGATTTCCGGCAAATAATAAGAATCATGTTTACAGTTATTTATATTGGAACGCGTATGTGTCTTATTCAAAGTCCTTTTTTAATTTTCAGGCAGGAAGAGGTAAAATGTTTATAGGTAATGGATATCGTTCTTTACTTTTATCTGACATAGCAAGTCCTTATCCTTATTTGAAGTTGCAAGCCAATTTTTGGAAGATACAGTACAATGTTTATTACTTGTTGCTGAATCATTATATACCAGGAAGCAATGTAGATAATGTTCAGAAAAAATATGCCACTATGCACAGTTTGTCTTTGAATGTAAATAAAAAGTTCAATGTATTATTGTTTGAAAATGTGGTGTGGCAAGGTAGTGATACAAGCAGGAGCAGGGGTTTTGATCCGACTTATTTGAGTCCTGCTGTATTTCTTCGTCCACAGGAGTATCAGCAGGGTTCTTCGGATAATGTGATGATGGGTATCAATTTGAGTTATATAGTTACCAAAAAGCTTCAGTTATATGGGCAACTTGGTTTAGATGAATTTTATCTTAAAGAAATTCGTGCAGGCAGAGGTTGGTGGGCTAACAAACAGGCGTGGCAGTTAGGGGTTTACTTTTTAAATTTTGCAGGAATACAAAATTTGAATTTAAGAGTTGAGTACAATGAAGCAAAACCATATACATATTCTCATGGTGCCCCTGCGCAAAATTATGCGCATCAAGGAATGCCATTGGCTCATCCGTTTGGAGCTAACTTCAGAGAGTTGGTTGTAACATGTAGTTATTCTATAAAAAAATGGAATTTTCGCTTACACAATGTGTATGCAGAGATAGGCAAAGACAGTTTGAATGCAAAAAGCAATGTGGGTCAAAATATATTTTTATCGTACACTACACGAGCTAAAGAGTATAATAATTATACCTTACAAGGCGTTCGCACGTATTTTAATCATTTGCAGGCGGATATTTCATATTTACTTGTTCCTGTCATGAATATGCGTCTGCAAGCCAGTGTGATTTACAGAAAAAACCGTGATGTAAGTTATAATTTAGATAATGTTTGGATAGGGCTGGGCGTTAGTTGTAATGTGTTTAACTTCTACCGGGATTATTAAATTTTTTTGCGGGGTTGTTTTTGTGGCAAGAGGATGCCAATTATTTAATAATTTGCTCAGTATGATTCTCTACATCTACTTTTGTTATAACATCTGAAATAATGCCATTTTCATCAATAACAAAAGTAGTGCGAATGATGCCTTCGTGTATTTTTCCCATAAATTGTTTTTTTCCCCACACATCAAAGGCACGAATGATATTTTTATCAGGGTCTGAAATCAAAGAAAATGGGAGTTGATATTTTTCAATAAATTTTTGATGACTCTCTGTACTATCGGCACTCACGCCATATACGGTATAAGCTGCATCAATAAATTTTTGGTAATTATCTCTGATGTTGCATGCTTCTTTGGTACAACCCGGTGTATCGTCTTTTGGATAAAAATAAAGAACATACTTTCTGCCAATTAAATCGTTGGAGGTGATTTTATTGCCGTTTTGGTCAACTCCTTCAAAGTAAGGTGCTGGCATGCCTGGTTTTAATGATGTAATATGAGGTGTAAATTTTTCGGAAGAGGTTTGAACTTTAGAAACATTGGTTTTTTGGGCTGTGGATTTTTTTGCTTGCTTTTTTGCAACTGCTGGTTTACCAGATTTTTTGCTTACTTGCTTTGTTTTTGCTTTACTGGATTTTTTGGCGGATTTCTTGTTTGCTTTTTTGGTTGTTTTTTTTGTTGCTTTTTTGGCTGTTTTTTTTGTGACTTTCTTGACGTTTTTTTTCGCTGCTTTTTTTGTGGTTTTTTTATTCTTATTTTTTTTAGCCATAGGTTTATTTTTTGAAAGCACAAAGATATAAAAAGAATTACATTCTTAAAAAACATTACGGAGCCAATCGGCCTTTTAGCCAAGTATTATTTTTTTGTTTTTCATAAAAGATTCTGTCGTGTAATCTGCTGGGGCGGCCTTGCCAAAACTCGTAATAATGGGCTTCTATATCCCATCCGCCCCAATGGTTGGGGTAAGGC
>JAOABO010000054.1 GCA_026418315.1 Bacteroidia bacterium | reverse complement strand
AAACATGATGTCATTTTTCCATATTTGATAAACCTCTGCTGAAATAATTTCTCCTACTTTATCTTTATATTTGTTGTAAACATCGGTTTTCTCCAGTTCATTGATTTTTTGTATCAGGTGCTGACGCATTCCTAATATGGCTCTTCTCCCAAAACTTCCTAATTCTACCTGTTCTGATACTTGCTCTCCAATTTCAAATGTTTCATCAATTTTTCGGGCTTCTGATAAACTGATATGTTTGTCTGGGTCGTAATCAAATGAATCTTCTGCAAACTCATCATCTACAATAGTTCTGTTTCGCCATATTTCTATGTCGCCTTTGTCGGGGTTTACAATAACATCGTAATTATTGGATTTGCCGTGTTTTTTAGCAATGGCATGTTTTACAACATCTACCAATATGCTCATTAAAAGGGTTTTGTCTATTCCTTTTGCTTCTTTGAATTCTTCAAAGGATTCAATCAGATTTTTTGTGATAGTGGCCATATATTTTTATTTTGTTGGTTTTTAATTAAAAGGGTAAAATGATTTTTGCTTTTTTGATAGTAGAAAATGGAATATTGATTTCTTGCTCTGAAATAGTTTTTTTATTTGCATTTTTTTCTTTTGTCTTTACTAAAATATTGATTTCTTTTTCATTAGCAGAAAGAATTTTTCCTTTTATTTCTTGATTGTCAGTAGTATAAATTAATATTTCTTTACCCGAGTGTTTTGGGTACTGCCTTGGTAATTTTAGTGGTTTAGTAGCATCGGGGCTACTGACGGTTAAAGAAAAATCTTCTATATCTCTATTCAAAATACTTTCAATGTATCTTGAAACTTCTGTGCAGTCATTAATACTAACATAATCATCTCCATCAATAATGACATCAATATTATTTTGAGGTGAAATATGTATGTCCACAATAAATAAGTTTTTAGAGTTCAGAAACTCCTGTATTGCTAATTTTATTTGTTCGGGTGTAATCATAAAAGAAGCCATCAAAATAAAATACCCCGTATTTCGGGGTACACATTTAAGCGCTGCAATTTTAAAGAATATTTTCCACTTAAAAAAATTTTATTTTTTGTCTAACTTTTTATTAAATTTATCGTATATTTGTAAAGAAATATCTAAATTTTTTTTTATGAAAACAATTATTTTATGGATTTCCAATTTGATACTTTCATTTTGGAGTAATTTAATGGAAGAGTTATCTAAAATGGAGTTTAGTCAGGAAGGAATTTTTATTCTTAGCGGAATAGTGATTTTTGTAATAGTGGGGCTTATTGTAATGACCATTAAAGAACGAATAGAAAGAAAAAAAGAGCAAGAATCTCCACCTGCACAACATCCGCCGGCACATCATCATCACCATCATCGCCGCCATCATCACAGAAAGTAGCATTTGAATAAGTCCATCATAAAGCATTTTAGCAAGTTATATTTAGTTATATTTGCAAATCTAATGTTGTCCTAATATGATTAAAAAGAGTATTATTGGTTTATTTCTTTTTCCGATTTTTTTGTTTTCTCAATCGGGTGTAACAGTTACAGATAGTATTTTTTCAGGAGGAAAATACAGAACATACAAATTATATATTCCCGCTAATTACACAGGCACATTATCTGTTCCATTGATATTAAATTTACATGGCTATACTTCTAATGCTTCGCAGCAGCAGACGTATTCCAATTTTATGCCCATTGCAGATACAGCAGGTTTTTTAATGGTTTATCCACAAGGTGTTCAGGATAGTTACGGAAATCCTTTTTGGAATGCAGGGACAGTAGCCACATCTATTGTTAATGATACTTTATTTTTAAATCAATTGATTGATTTCTTGAAGCTAACTTATAACATTAACCTTTCAAAGGTATATGTGACTGGGTTAAGTAATGGAGGTTTTATGAGCCATTATATGGCCTGTTTTTGTAATAGAAAAATAACAGCTATTGCTAGTGTAGCAGGGACATTCTTTAATTTTTGGACGAATTGTAGTCCGGGTAAAATTGTTCCTGTCATGCATATTCATGGTACCGCAGACCCAACGGTGCCTTATAATGGTAATGCTAACATGCTTGGTGCTGATAGTACGGTTAAAAGGTGGGTTACAAAAAATGCTTGTACTCCTACCCCTAATTATTCAATGGTTCCTAACACTAATATATCTGATGGAAGTACAGCGGAACATTATCAATACTTTATCTCTGGCAATAGTAAAAGCATTGTAGAATTTTACAAAATTAATAATGGTGCTCATACATGGCCTGGTTCACCATATATTATTGGCACTACTAATCAAGATATTAACGCTTCTGCAGAAATATGGCGATTTTTCAGACAATTTTCTTCTAACGATTTTTCTACTAAGGTTAATGCAATAGGACAATCAGAGTATGTGAAAATTTTTCCTAATCCATTTAATGAATTTTTGAACATTCAGTATTTTGAGAATATTCGTTCAGTAGACATTACTGATTTGTGTGGAAAGCAGGTTATTTCATTAAAAATAAATGAAAGCGTAGAGAGCGTACAAATAAATATGAACCTATTAGAAAAAGGAATTTACTTTGTTTGTATCAATTACTCCAGAAAATTTAAAATAATAAAGAATTAAAGTTCTAAAATTTGGAATAGTTCTGATTGGAGTATTACAAATGAATAACTTCTCCATAAGCGGCTGCAGCGGCTTCCATAATCGCTTCGCTGATGGTTGGATGAGGATGTACGGTTTTAATTAATTCGTGTCCTGTAGTTTCTAATTTACGAGCAGCAACAATTTCTGCAATCATTTCTGTTACATTATGACCAATCATGTGTGCTCCTAAAAGTTCTCCATATTTTGCATCAAAAATTAATTTTACAAAACCATCCGGCGCACCTGCTGCTTTGGCTTTGCCTGATGCGGTAAATGGAAATTTGCCTACTTTGATTTCGTAACCGGCTTCTTTTGCTTTTTTTTCTGTATATCCAACAGAAGCAATTTCTGGAGTAGTGTAGGTACAGGCAGGGATATTATTGTAATTTAATGGTTCTACATGGAGTCCTTTGATTTTTTCCACACATATAATTCCTTCTGCGCTGGCTACGTGTGCAAGTGCTTGTCCTCCCACACAATCTCCAATAGCGTAATAACCCGGCACATTGGTTCTGTAATATTCATCTACTGTAATTTTTCCATTATTAGTTTTAATTCCTACTTCTTCTAATCCAATGCCTTCAAGATTGGCCTGAATACCTACTGCTGAAAGTACCTTATCGGCTTCTTTGGTAATAGTTCCGTTAGCGGTTTTAATAGTGGCTATACATTTATTGTTTTTAATTTCAACTTTTTCAACAGATGAGTTGGTCATTACTTCAATACCAATTTTTTTAAATGATTTTTCAAGTTGTTTGGATACCTCTTCGTCTTCCAGTGGAACAATATTTGGCATAAATTCTACTAATGTAATTTGTGTACCCATGGTAGCGTAAAAGTAAGCAAACTCACTACCAATAGCCCCAGAACCTACCACAATCATGGACTTTGGTAATTCTTTTAATGTGAGGGCTTCTCTGTACCCAATAATATTTTTACCATCTTGCGGTAAATTTGGTAATTGTCTTGAACGTGCTCCAACTGCAATAATAATATGCTGTGCAGAATAGGTTTGAGTGCCCCCTTCTTTTAATTGTACTTCAACTTTTTTACCTGGTTTTACTTTTGCAGTGCCATATATGACTTCAATTTTATTTTTTTTCATTAAAAATTGAACGCCTTTGCTCATACTGTCTGCTACATCTCTGCTTCTTTTGATTACTGCAGGAAAATCTGCTTTGGTGTTTTCTGCGGATATGCCATAATCTTTGGCATGTTTGATGTACTCAAATACCTGTGCACTTTTTAATAATGCTTTGGTAGGAATACATCCCCAATTCAAACAAACGCCGCCAAGAGATTCCTTTTCTATAATGGCTGTTTTGTATCCAAGTTGTGATGCTCTGATGGCAGTTACATAACCACCGGGGCCGCTTCCTATTACTATTATATCGTAATTCATAATGTTTTTGCAGGCAAATGTACATTAAATTTTTTTAGAAAAATAGTGCATTTAAAACATATTTTGAAACAAGTATAAAAAGCTGAAAATAAATGCGTAATATTGCAGCAAAAAAATTATGGCACAACAAGTTAATGACAATAATTTTGAACAAACAGTATTGAAAAGTGATAAGCCAGTTTTGGTAGATTTTTGGGCAGAGTGGTGCGGACCTTGTAGAGCAATTGGACCTATAATTGAAGAACTTTCAAAAGAATATGAAGGTAAAGCCGTGGTAGTAAAATTAAACACAGATGAAAATCCTGTAACGCCTACTAATTATGGAATAAGAAGCATTCCTACCTTGCTTTTCTTTAAAAACGGAAAAGTAGTAGATAAACTGATAGGTGCTGTTCCTAAAGGAAACATCAAAGCCAAATTAGATGCTTTGTTATAATCAAAGCATCTTACATTTATTTTAAGATTGATATTTAAGAAACAATCGTTTTTTGTATAACTAATCTTGTAATTTTTTTTGCTCCGATATTAATTTCTTTGCTTCTTCAATGGTAATTCTATCTACTCCTTTGAAAGCCACAATAAAAGCGTCTTTGTATCCACTATTTTTCAATTCATTAAGATGCTTGGCTGCAGTATCAAAATCGTTGAATTTACCGGATGTATATTTGATTAAATTGCCGGACATATAGTACCACAAATTTTCAATTGGTTTTTCCTCTTTTATATTGAGTGGTTTATCACTTACTTTGATTTGTACTCTGAATATTATTTCATCACTGTATATTTTGTTGGGTTCATTTTGTTTGGGGTTATTTTTAGTACTATCTGTACCATTTGAATTATTTACTGTACTCAAGCTGTCGGGTGTATCGTTGTTGGAGTTAGGAAAAATGCCTGCTTCAATATTTTCATTTTTCAATGGAGGTAAATTTTCTATTTCATCATCAAAATTGGCCTTACTGCCCTCAATCTCTGACTTATATTTTCTTACTGCATTAAATATACAGGCCGCAATGTATTTTTGACCTATTTCTGAACCTAAAAACTTTTCTTCATTAGGGTTGGTAAGATACCCAATTTCTGTAAGGACGCTGGGCATGGAAGTTCTCCAAAGTACCCAGATGCTTTGTCGGTGAACACCTTTATCAATTCTTCCAGCTTTTGTTTTATATTCATTTTGAATTTTTAGAGCTAGTTTGGCACTTTGAATCACATAGGCCGTGGTGTAATTACTCATAATGATATAGGTTTCTTCGCTTTCGGGGTCAAAGCCCTGATATTTTTGTTTGTAATTATCTTCCAGTAAAATAGGAGCATTTTCTCGCATGGCCACATTCATTTTGCCTTTTTCATTTTTTAATCCCATCACATAAGTTTCAGAGCCAAAAGGTTCTGGATTGGGTACTTCTACTACTACGTATTTTCCTTTTGAGTTCTTGTAAACTTTAGGTTTCATTTTACCGGTTTTAGGGTCTTTAATCATGACAGGTTTTCCGGCTGCATTACAGTGAATGGAAATAAATAAATCTGCTTTATTTCTGTTAGCTATTTGTGCTCTTTCTTCTAATTCTACAAACTCGTCTGTTCTTCTGGTCATTAAAACTCTTATTTCTGGGTAGTACTTTCTGAACAATTCTTCTAATTTAAGAGCGACTGCCAGTGTAACTTCTTTTTCTTTTAAAAATGTTCCGTTTGTGCCGGGGTCTTTACCGCCGTGCCCTGCGTCTATAACAATGGTTTTTATGCTTCTGGTATTATTTTCTTGTGAAAATATGTTGGTAATAGGTAGCAACGCAAGTACAAAAAAAACATATCTTATTAGTGTGAAATAAAACATAAATTTTTTTAATTATAGTAAATGAGTGTATGAGGGATATTTTTTTAATTAGTTTTGTGCGGAATAATCGGCACAAATTTAAATCAAGCAAGATATAAATGTTGGTTTTAAGTATAAGAAATATCATCATAACATTGTTGATAATTGTTTTTCGTTTTGACTTTTTTTCACAAGAAGTGCAAAAAGATAGCACTCATGTTACAGAACCGGATTCTTTATTTTCTGATGAAATTAATGAAGATATGAAAACTCATGCCAAAGATTCTATTGTTTTTTATCCCGGTCAAAAAACAACTCAATTGTACAATGGTGCAGAAGTAGAAACTAAACAGGAAACGGGTGAAACGATAAAGCTGGCAGCAGATTATATTGAAATAAATGAAACTACTAAAGTAATTACTGCAAACGGACGGAAGGATACTACCGGAAAATTATCAGTACCAGTGGTATTTACCGAAGGTAATGATAAAATGGAAGCAGAAAAAATAGCATATAACATTCAAACCAATAAAGGAAAAATATGGAATGCATATACATCGGAGAGTAATATGATTGTTTATGGAAATGAAATCAAAAAAAGCGATCATGACATTTTATACATGAAAAACATGAAATGTATTCCTTGTGAGTTTAAAGATGCACAAACATTTTTTGTAGCCACTAAAGCGAAGATGATTCCTAATGATAAAATAGTAACAGGTCCTTTGTATTTACAAATAGCAGGTATTCCAACTCCATTGTTCTTGCCTTTTGGCTATTTTCCTAATACTAAAAGCAGTACAAGTGGTTTTTTGATGCCATTTATTGGAAATTCTCCAACTCAGGGATATTTTTTGAGAGATGGAGGATTTTATTGGGCTATCAGCGAAAAAACTGATTTGTTTATTCGCGGAGATATTTATACTAATGGAAGTTGGGGCGTAAGAGCATTAAGTAATTATTATTTTATTTATAAAGCACAAGGAGCGGTTTCTTTTGGCTACTCAGAGTACTACCTTGGCGACAAGGATATTCCTCAACAAGCTAAAAAGACAAAGTCGTATCAGTTTCAGTGGAAACATTTTCAGGATGCTAAATTAAATCCATCTGTTCGTTTTTCTGCAGATGTCAATTTTAATGCCAATCGCTTCAATCAATATAACGCCATTAATACCAATCAATATTTGAATAATGTGTTTATGTCTAATATCGCCTTTTCCAAAACAGTGAAGGCAGGTGTTATTAGTTTAAATGCCATGCATTCTCAAAATAGCCAAACACATTTTGCAGAAATGAACCTTCCTCAATTGACAGTGAACATCAATAGATTTTTTCCCTTTAATTTAAAGGGTACTCAACCGGCCAATGTGTTTACACGAATGGGAATTTCTTATGTTTTGGAATCTAAGATAAATATTAAAGGAACAGACACTACTTTTTTTGATACCCGAACACTTTCTAACAGAATGAGGGCCGGTATCCGGCAAACCATGCCTATTAACACTACATTCAATGTATTTAAAAATATCACCATTACCCCTGGTGCAAATTTATCTTTAGTGAGTTATCCATCCAGTATCAGAAAGGAATTTTACAATAATAGTTTAAAAACAGACACCTTGAACCAATGGGTGCATGGCTTTGATTTTAATGCAAATGTTTCTGCTACATTCAAAGTTTTTACAGATGTATTTTTCAATAAAGGCAAAGTAAAACAATTAAGATATATGCTTATTCCGACTTTTAGTTATGTGTATCGGCCAGATATTGCAAAATCATGGGGTTATCAAAAAACCTATGATGATAATACGGGCAAAGAATATCAATATTCAATTTTTGAAAATTCATTGTATGGCGGACCCGCAATAGGCAAGCAAAATTTGTTGAGTTTTAATTTCAATAATAACATTGAAGCAAAAATGAAAATGAAAACAGATACAGGTGTTGTATTCAAAAAAAACACATTGCTTCAGAATCTTGGAATATCGGGTACTTACAATTTTGCTGCGGATAGTTTTCAATTATCGGCTATCAATTTTAGTGCAAGAAATAAATTATGGAAATTTTTTGATTTTCTGATTAATGCAGTAGCTGACCCTTATTATTACGACAAAACCACCAACCGAAGATATAATAAATATTTGGCCGAACAAACAGGACAGTTATGGAGATGGACCAATTTTAATTTAGCCATTAATGGTGCTATTGGTTCGGGTGATTTAAGTCAGCTAAAGCCGCAAGTGCCACAATATTCCAATTCTGCAGAAAGAGGAGTAAATGTTCCGGATTTGCCATGGCGCATATCAGTTAATTATAACTTAAGCATTAATATGAATAATCCTAACCAAAAATCCATTACTCAATCCATCTTTACGGGAATAGATTGGAATATTACCAAGTTTTGGAAAGTGGGTACTTCGGCTAATTACGATATAAAAAATAAAAAATTTGCATATTCAAGTATAGATATCAAAAGAGATTTGAAGTGCTGGGAAGCCAGTATTCGTTGGGTGCCTTTTGGACAACTCAGAAGTTATATGTTTTCTATCAATCTAAAACACCCTATGTTGAGCGAATTTAAAATACCCAGACAAAGACAATGGTTTGATAATCTTTAATAAATTGTAAGAATGAAATAATAAGGAGAATGCTACTTCTTTACATTCTCTAAAATTACATGAAAGCGGCTGAGTATTTCCGGAATATCTTCTTTTTTACAAGTACCTACAGATAACCTAAACCATTCAGAGTTCTTGCCTGTACCAAAAGCATAAAAGGGGACTAATGCTACATTGGCTTTTTCTAATAAGTACTTTAAAATATCATCTGCATCGGCAAAATGCTGATTATCTTGAGTTTTTCTATGATTTAAATTGAGTTTGACAGTTAAATACAATGCTGCCTGGGGCTCAATGACATCAATTGGTAGATTCATTTGATGAAGATGCTTGATGCCTGTATAGAATAATTTTAATCTTGTGAATAATTCTGACTTTTGATTTTCAACAAAACTATCATAAGCAGCAGTATTCGCCATAAATTTGGCAACGGCTACTTGCTCTGGTTTGGGTGCCCACGCTCCAATGTGGGTTAATATGGCTTTCATTTTGGTAATCACTTCTTTGGGTCCAAAAGCCCATCCCACTCTTATACCAGTGGCACTCAGTGATTTGGATATTCCGTCTACAAACACGGTATATGCTTTCATTTTAGGATTAATAGTAACCGGATTAAAATGCTGATAGGGCGTGTAAACTAATTCCCAATACACTTGGTCGTACATAATATACAGTGGCTTAATGCCTAAACTTTTTCTTCTTTCGTTTTCGTTTAATACCAAATCAACAATTTCTCTTAATTGTTCTTCTTTAAATACTGTACCTGTTGGATTTTGTGGAGAACATAATGCAATGAGAGCCACTTCCTGTATATAGGGTTCTATATCTTTGGCAAGAGGCATAAAGTTGTTTTCAGGAGTGGTTTCTATTTGAATACTCCCTGCTCTGGAAAGATAAGTATAATGATTATTATTCCATGAAGGTACTGAGTAAATCACTTTTTCTCCGGGGTTTACAATCGTTTGATAAATAGCATATATAACGGGTCTTGCTCCACCCGCTATAAGTATTTCGTTTTCATTATAATCTAATTGTAATTTCCTTTTTAATAAGGCACTTACCTGTTGTCTGAGTGGTAAAATTCCATCGGCAGGAGGGTAGTTGGTATCGTTATTTTGATAGGCCTTGATTATCTCTTCTTTTAATAAATCAGGAATAGGAAAAATGTTGCTATCAAAATCGCCAATAGTAAGGTTGTATATGTGTATGCCTTTGGATATAAGCTGGTTAATATCTCCATTGAGTTTTATAATTTCAGAACCTATAATATTTTGGGCTAAGTCAGAAACCAATGGAATGTTTTGCTGTAAAGTATTCATAAAAATAATTTTTTGCCGGGCTTCAGTACTGAACTTTTTTTGAGTTTATTTTTTTTCATAAGAACCGACAAGGGCACACCTGTTTTTCTTGATATTTTAGAAAGTGTATCACCTTTTTTTACTACATAAATGCTTTTGTAATGAGCAATATGATGATATTTCTTGGAACGTAAATTATAGGTTTCTTCGGCATCTTTTTTGGTAAGAACGAACTGAGTGCTTTTTAAACATTTATTTTCATAATTAATGATGTCTTCTGAATTGATTGGCAAGCCGAGGCATCTGATTTCAAAATGTAAATGAGGGCCTGTAGAGCGGCCACTGCTTCCGCCTAATCCAATACAACTACCTGCTTTTACGGTATCATTAGGATTAACTAATATTTTGGATAAGTGACCATAAACAGTTTCTAATCCATTAAAATGTCTGACAATAATGACTTGTCCATAACCCTTTACTCTTTTGTTGGCATATCTGACTACTCCGTCAAACACACATTTTACACTATCGCCCTTATTTAAATCTATATCTGTTCCATAATGCGGGCGGTATCTTCTCCATCCATAATGACTGTTAATTTTTCCTTCAAAAGGAATAGAAAAGTTTTGTTTATCTAAATTAATAACAAGAGAATCGTGTGTTTGAAATACATCTTTGTATTTGTATTGATGCACTACATGGTTGTCAAAATCTCCGTATAACTCTGAAATAACATTGTTGTCTTCTTCAGTTTCTTCTTCTAAATAACTTGAAGAAGAAAGATTTTGAACATTATCTTTTAGAATGGATTTTTTTGTTGTATCAACAGGCAAAAAAACTTCTTCATCGGCGCTTTGAGAAAAAGCAGTATTTGTGATAAATAAAAACAAAAATATGTATATCAGATTTTTCATTGGGGCGGCAATATAAAAGTTTATTTATTCTAAATCCAAATTTTTTACGATGAAATTGCTTGTTTTTATGACGGCTCATATAATTATTTAACCGCCTGAAAAATATTTGTGCAAAAACAGAATATGTTTAGCCATTATTTATTGGAAAGGTATTAAAAACTGCAACTCGCTATCTTCAAAATAATCTGAAAGCAATTGTTATTTACTTTCAAAAAACTATATGAAAATTAAATGACCGTTTTTTAATGTTTGAAGAATCCGCTTTTCTGAATTCATTTATCAAATTTATTTTGATGGTACATGGATAAATACACAACATCATATTTCAAAAACCACAAGTATCTTTTCAAGGTATTGTAAATAAAATACTACATTTGCACTGCTGACAGATAATTATGACAGAAAAAAGAAAAATAAAAGAATTGCCCTTTTCTCCAATATGGATATGGATAATCGTTTGGCTTCCCTTTCTTACTTTGTTTTTTATTGCTTTTTTAGTTTCAAAAGATGTATTTGGCAAGTTGCCAAGCGTTGAAGAATTACAAAATCCTAAAAGCAATATTGCTACTGTAGTGTTGAGCGAAGACGGAAAAATTTTAGGGAAGTATTATACTGAAAACAGAATCAATGCAGAATATAAAGAGTTGAATCCGTGGTTGGTAAAAGCATTGTTAGCCACCGAAGATATACGATTTAATGAACATACAGGAGTAGATTTTAAGGCCTTGTTTCGTTCTGCTTTTGGTGTAATGACAGGA
>JAOABO010000053.1 GCA_026418315.1 Bacteroidia bacterium | reverse complement strand
ACAGAGGAGAAATCAAAGTTTTACTAATCAATTTATCTGACAAAGAATTTGTTATAAACGATGGAGAGAGGATTGCACAAATGGTTATTGCCAAACACGAATTGGTTGAATGGAAATTAGTAGAGGTATTAAACGATACAGCAAGAGGTTCGGGTGGTTTTGGTTCTACAGGAATTAAGCAAGTGTAGATTTGCAATATCATTGTTTTTTCAATCAATAGTTTCTCCAAAAATAATCTGCCTGATTGCTTGTATAATATTACACAATACAATGTATTTGGGTAATTTTTATTCATGTCATTTAAAACATTATATTTTACTACTTTTATGCAGGATTTATTAATTTGTTATAATGCTTTTGTTTTACCGATTGATATTGGTTTGTATCATTTTCACACAATTAGTGATTGCTCAAAAGAAAATAGAAATTTTGCATGCTGATGTTTTGAAGTATAACAAACAGATAGATGTCAATCGTTTAATAGGCAACGTAGTATGCAAACACGAAAATACTTTGTTCTATTGTGATAGCATGTATCTGTTTCCTAATCAATCATTAAAAGCATACGGAAATATCAAAATTGTTTCTGATAGTATTCATATCACAGCAGAGTATCTTTACTACGATGCATTGACAAAAGTGGCTTCTTTAGAAAAAAATGTAGTGTGTTCAGACAACCAAATTGTATTAAAAACACAAACTCTGCAATATACTACCCATACTCACATTGCCTATTATTCTAATTATGCTGAAATTAAAAGACAAGACAATCAACTTGTAAGTGAAAAAGGATATTATTACTCAGATTCTAAAACTATGGCGTTCAAAAATAATGTGGTACTTACCAATCCTCATTATAAAATAAAAACTGATACATTGTTCTATTATGTATATACCGATATTGCTCACTTTAATGCCCCTACCATTATTCTGATGGACAAAGATTATTTGTATTGTGAAAAAGGTTGGTACGACATCAAAAATAAAAAAGCGTATTTTTCTAAAAATCCTATACTGTTTTCTGATAAGAAAAAACTATATGCCGACAGTTTATATTACAATGAAACTACCAGTGAAGGATGGGCATTTAATAATATTCGTTTAATAGATAGTACGTACACCCATACCATAAAGGGCCATTTTGGAAAATATCATTTAGATACTGAAAAAGCAATGGTTACCCAACATCCTGTTATGATAAAAATCCAAAACAATCAGGACACTATTTTTCTGACATGCGACACCATTTTTTATGAAAAAAAAGATAGTGCCGTAATAGCCAGGTGCATGTATCACAGCAAAATTTTTCATGATAAATTTCAGGCCATTGCTCAACATATTATTTATTATCAAAAAGATTCCAGCATTCATTTGATAAATAGTCCAAAATTCTGGTTTGATAAAAATCAGATTGTTTCTCAAAAAAGCACCATATACCTGAAAAACCAAAGTGTTGATAAAATAGTTTTGGATAGCAATGTCATCATCGTACAAGAAGCCGACACACTTTTTCATAATAAATACCATCAGATTGCAGGAAAAAGAATGGACATATTCTTTAAGAACGATACCATACGAAGCATTCATGTAAACGGGAATGCACAGGTATATTATTTTTTACAAAATGATAAGCATCAATGGGTGGGTTTGAACAAAGCAAAATGTAGTAAAATACGAGTTGATTTTTTAAATAATGAAATAAACAAAATTGTATTCATTGATAATCCGGAAAGTATTTTGATACCCATCAAAAAAATACAATTTGAAAAAGAACGATTACCTAATTTTCAGTGGAATCCAAACCTGCGACCTCAAAGAAAAAATATTCCCTAATTAAGCAATATGTTTATATATCCCTCCTATCCACTCAAAACAAGAAAAAACTTTAAAGATAAAAAAACAGAGATATGGGATATTGTTCGTAAAAAATGGGTTTCACTTACACCCGAAGAACTGGTCAGACAACATTTTATACATTATCTCATAATTGAAAAACAATACCCTTTAGAAACTATTGCTGTAGAAAAAGAGTTTCAATTATACAACACCAACAAACGTTTTGATATAGCAGTATTAAATAAAAAACAGGAGTTTGTTTTAATTGCTGAATGTAAAGCCCCAGATGTTCAATTAAATGCACAGGTGTTACACCAGATACTGAGTTATAATTTGAAGTTGAACGCCCAATGTCTTGTTATTACCAATGGAATAAAACAATATGTTTTTGAAAAGAAAATAGATGAATGGCAAAAAACAGATGATATTAAAAAGTTTTATGATTTTCTTTGATATGTCAAATTGTCCTAAACAATTCAAATTTTAATACTGGCACAAAAAATGCTTATATTTGCAAAGCACATTGAAAAAAGGGCCCAACCGGTATCGACAGGTAACAACAAAGAATAGGCCTGCATGTAGAGCAATGGGGACAATGCTCTTAAAACACGTCTCTACAACTTAAATGGCGAATCTAACTTCGCAATGGCTGCTTAATTGACAGCCCATCCTCTCCTGGTCCTTTCTGTCCGGAATGGGATGCAGGGTGTCAGCAAAGGACAGAGCCACTTTGAGTTGCTGCTATCAAAGATGGCTATTCATGCAGCTGGGTAATCAATGATGCGGTACTCTGCTAATTGATTGCCGAGATGAAAATGAGTACTAAACATGTAGAGGGCTTATGATTTGGTTATCTGGACGAGGGTTCGATTCCCTCTGGGTCCACTTTTTTTGTTTCAGTATCAAAAAAAATCGTCATGTTTTTTCATCATCCAGATATTTTTACATTAGAACAAGTATCAGATAAAAAACTTGAAAAAAACTCTGTTAGGAATAAACCAATTGTAATTAAACAATTTGCAAAAAGATGGAAAGCCAGTGAGTTATGGGATTTTAATTATCTTAAAGAGAAAATTAAACATTTCAAAGTACCGGTTTACAATAATTTTAAGAGCGATGCTTATACACCCGTTAATACTGCAGATGCCTACTTGCCATTTGATAAGTATATAGATTTAATTTTACAACAGCCAGAATATAAGTGGCGTTTGTTTTTGTTTAATATATATACGCATGCACCAGAATTACTAAAAGATATTGATTATCCTAATGACTTAATTTCTCCTATTGTAAAACAAGCTCCCATGTTATTTATTGGTGGAAAAGGGTCTATAACACATATGCATTTTGATATAGACATGAGTACTGTTTTGCATGTTCAAATTCGTGGCAGGAAAAAGTTTCTTTTAATTGGATTTCAACATCAATATGACATTTACCGTAAGCCATTTGAAGTGTTAGCATGGCCTGATTTTAGCCATTATTCGGAAAGATTAGAAGAACTTGAGAGAGAATTTCCAAAACTAAAAGATGTACATGCTTACGAAGTAATTTTAGAAGAAAATGATGCATTAATTATGCCACCCGGTTTTTGGCATCACATAGAGTATATTGATAATAGTATTGCAATAAGCATGAGGTCTATTAATCTATCTTTATCAGGAGTTTTAAGGGGAGTATGGTATTTAACAGGCATGAGGTGGATAGATACAATCATGAAAAAATATTTTCCGATATATTGGAACAACTTTAAAGTTAATCATACTAAATACTTTGATAATACATTAAAGAAAAAATATTTATTACCTCATTCAAGAGTCCAGGTTATCAAACCATCAGAGGTAAACTGAAATGGTTGTATTTTTCCTCCAAACCTTAATAATTCTTTTGATACAGTAAGTTTAGTGTTTTTCGGACAAAAAAAAAACAAAAACCCGCCCCCGCCTGCACCGGATATTTTTCCGCCGGTGGCTCCATAGTTAATAGCAGTTGTATAAATAGTGTCAATGAGTGTGTTAGATATATTATGAGCTATTTGTTTTTTGTTAAGCCAGCCAAAGTGCAATAACTCTCCTAACTCTTTTAAATTGCCTTTAAGCAGAGAATCTTTCATGCGCAGTGCTTGTTCTTTCAAGTGGTGCATGGCTTCAATGGATACCTGATTATTGGTTTGAACATTTTTAATTTGTTCATTGATAATTTCAGAAGATAATCTTTGTGTATCAGTAAAATAGAGCAGAAGACAAAGCTCCAATTCTCTTTTGATGTGGGGTTTTATATCCAATGGATTAACGATGACTTTGTCGTCTTTGTAAAATTCAATAAAATTGATACCTCCAAATGTTGCTGCATATTGGTCTTGCTTTCCTCCGGACATTTTTAAATCTATTCTTTCAATTTCATAAGCCATGTGAGCAATATCATATTTGCCCAAAGGTAATTTTAGCCATTCTGCAAAGGCACCTAAAATAGACACTACTAATGTAGAAGATGTTCCTAATCCAGAACCTTGAGGTACTTCAATATAGGTATGAATTTTAAAGGATAATGGTTCAAGATTAAATTTTTCTATTATATGATTGTAAACGCCGGCTATTAATTCATAAGGTTTTTCAACAGATAATTTTTTCTCACTTTGAAATGTGTGAGATAAGTCATAGTTTCCTAATGTAATTTCTATTGTTCCATTGTTAGTTGGTTCAATAGTAGTTACGGCATATAAATCTATAGTAGCATTTAAAACTGCACCACCAAATATGTCAGAATAAGGCGACACATCTGTTCCTCCGCCTGCTAATCCTATTCTTAGGGGTGCTTTGCTTCTAATCATCATACGTTTTCTTTTACTTCTGTAATTTTATTTTCATGATAAGTAAAATTTTGTGTTTCAATAGAACGTTTCAATTTAAGGTATTGCTGATAGTGGTCAGTAAATTCAATTCTGTTTTTTAATACTTCTTTAAAATTAGAATAGCATCCCATTATTAATTCAGATATTTCTCTTACTGCATTACTTCCACCGCTTGAAAAACTCATATAATCGGCTAGCTGATTTTTTAATACATATTCATTGAATAATACTGCCGATGGCTTTTGCACAAACATTCTTAATCCACATCTTTCTGCAATACTTAAATCTAAAATATCATCAAAAACAAAACAGGTTTCATCTTCTGCAATATTTAAGCTTTTACAAAGGTGTTCAAATGCTTTTATTTTATGCGGAATTTTAAAGTAATGTCTATGAATGAATTCTCTTTTTACTAATGTAAATGCAGATAAATTTTTTTCACCTGAAATAATAGCAACCAACGGATGTTGCTGATACTTTAAGTAAAAAGAATAGCGGAGTAAATTCAGGCCCACTGAATCTGATTCGTTAAATCTACTTTGTAGTTCGGCATCTTTGAATCCATCGGTAAAAACACCGTCCCAATCAAAAATAAAAAGTTTTACTTTTTCAAGTTTACTTAAAAACAATTTGTAATTTACCAAAAACTTTCCTCCTTGCAGAGAAAATTTTTCAAAGACAGAGTTCATTTTAAATATCTTGAATATCAATCATTCCAACGGATTTATTATTATCATCTACAACAATAATAGTATCTACATTTGTTTTTTTGAACATTTGGTAAGCGTCATTTAATAAGGCATTGGCAGAAATGGTATGTGGAGATTTAAATGGAAGGTCGGATAGTTTTTTATTTAAGAAATTTGAACCTTCTTTCATAATATATCTTCTTAAATCTCCATCTGTAAAAATACCTTTTACTACATCATTTTCATCTACTACTGTAATTGCTCCAAAGCCGTATTCGGTCATTTTAATAATAGCATCGGTTAATTTAGTATGGATGTTTACAACCGGGTTAATGGTTCTGATAACTTCTTTAACTCGTTTTGTCATCAATTTAGTATCAATAATAAATTGTTCTGTGCCCAGTGTAGTGAGGTTGTTTTCAGTTAGTTGCTTCATGACTTTCCAAGGAACAGTAATAGTATGTACACCCAGATTGATGGCATTCCTGACATGTTCGGTGTGTCTTACAGATGAAAACATGATTTTGGTGGGATATTTGTAGTGGTTCACTGCTTTTACACATTGTTCTATTAACGCTAAGGCATCGTGTCCTTGGTCTTGTAATCTTCCTACCAGTGGGCATACATAAGTAGCACCTGCTTGCATAGCCATGTAAGCTTGTTGAAGTGTATATACTAAATGAATGTTTACTAAATATCCTTTATTTCTAAGCAATTTACAAGCTCTTACTCCTTCCAGCGACACAGGAATTTTGAAAACAGTTTTTTGAGGGTCTAATCCTAAGTTGATTTGCCTTTCTGCTTCTGCCAGAATTTCTTCTGCGGTATTTCCCAGTGCTTCTATCTGTAAAACAGGTACTATTTTGCTTAATTTGACAATAGTTCCATCAATGTCGGTTATGCCTTCTCTTTGCATGAAAGTGGGAGTGGTGGTAAGTCCTGATAAAAAACCTAACTTAAATGCTTCTTCAATTTCCTGAAGGTTTGCCGAATCTAAATATAATTCCATATTAAAATTTTGCAACAAACATACTTAAAAAAAAGGTGACATCAAAAAAGGAGGTGATTCTCATTCGCCTCTTATGTTACTGGGTATTATACAAACAGGGATAGGCTGCATTTTATGTTGATTAGCATTATGACGTGTCTGATAAATATTTAATACTTCTTTTTGTCTTTCTGTAATGGGGTCTGTTTTGCCTTTTTCAATATATTCCATAGCCCACTCTAATTCATCGTAAGTAGCCCCTATTTTTTCTTCGTCGGTAGGACTGCCTTCAAACAATCCGTCGGTGGGTTTTGCTTCTATAATACTTTGAGGTATTTGCAAGTGTTTTGCCAGTTGATACACTTCGCTTTTCATTAAATCAGCAATAGGAGAAATATCTACACCGCCATCACCATATTTTGTAAAAAAACCTATTCCAAAATCTTCTATTTTATTACCAGTTCCTGCTACCAAATAACCAAAATGTCCTGCAAAGGCATATAAACAAACCATTCTTAAGCGGGAACGTAAATTGGCCATATTATGTGCATTCTGAATGCCTTTTGGTAATACTTTCATATATTCCGATAAAACGGAAGACATATCTACTTCATAAGAAGACACATTAGGAAATTGCTTTTTGAGCCAATCAATGTGTTCGCATGCTCTTTTATATTCGGGTAATGCCTGTAATATAGGCATGTTGAGTGTAATAACAGGATATTCTGTTTTTGCACAAAGCGTAGAGGTAAGGGCACTATCTATTCCTCCGCTTATTCCAACCACTAATCCTTTTGCATTACTTTTATTCAAGTAATCTTTTAGCCATTGAACAATATAATCTATGGCTTTTTGAGGATGAGGAAACATAGGGCATTAGAATAATATGCCAATGTTAATCCTAATAGCATTTTGGATTAAATTCTGTTTAAGATAAGTAAACTGCATTTTTCCGTTACTATCTATTTGTCCGTTAGTGGCTACATATTTGGAAGTGCTTCTCATCAGGTTAGTAAACGAAGAAAAATAATTAATACTGAACATTAAAGAGGTAGTGCCTGCAATTCTGTATTCTGTTCCTAATCCAACATTTAATCCTAATCGAATAGGTATGAGTGATGCATCTTTTTTTATATCTAAATCTGATACGGTGCCATTCACAGAACTTGTAACGCCTTTTTTTACTATTAATGAGTAATCATCGTTGGCGATTACTTTTGTTCTGATACCTAAATCTGCACCAAATTGTGCAAAGTATCTGAATCCGCTGTATTCCTGGGTCATCATTTTCAAAGTGAGGGGAATGGTTACATAGGTCGTTTTAATTTTTCTTTGAGTAATGCCTCCATAGCCCGTGTTGTTTTTATTAAAAAGCGTAGCAGTATCCATGTTGTTGGAAAGTTCTATGAGTTCCTGATTATTATCGGTATAATAACCCACTGAATAGTTATTAGCAGGGTCATTTTTGTATGTAATGGTGCCATTTTCAAAATCTCCACCTATACCTGTATAAAAATGTACAATATCGGATAGTTTAAACTCTGTAATAAGTCCGAAACCAAAACCAAAATTCATTCCGCCGCCCGTGGTATTTTTGTCTTTGGATTTAATCCAGGTGGGTTGGGGTGCTATTCTAACACCAAATCGGAATTTTTTATCAAAGTTACTGTCTTGAGCAGTAATGAAATGGGCTGCTGATAAAAGTAATGCGCTAACAATAAATTTTTTCATAGTATTGCGGTTTAATATATGAGGCACAAAATTATGAAATACCTCGTTAATAGTAAAATTTTTATATTATTAATTGTTACTTTTGTTTTTTTTGTTTTTTCTTGCCAAAATAAAGAAAGTGAAATTGCAGGTATTTCTGTAGAAAAAATACATATTGAAAATTTTTCTGATGATATCTTTTCTATTACAAAAAACAATTTTCATCAAAAAGATTCATTGTTTGCAAAAAAATATTTTCCATTCTACCAGTATTTTATTTCTAATATTGTCAATATCGGATTAATGGACTCTTCTAAAAATTTACTATTGAGCTTTGTTACAGATAAAGATATACGCTTTGTATATAACGAAAGCAAAAAAATATTTACAGAAAATGAAATAAAAAAATTAGAAAACAATATTTACGAATTACATCAGCATTTAAAATTTTATTTTTTCAATAAAGCACTGCCAAAGCGGTATTTGCTTTTTATCAGTGGATTCAATTATCAGATTGTATATCCTGATAACTCTGATATTATTGGGATTTCTACTGATATGTATTTAGGAAGTAATCATAAAGTGTATGAATGGTTACAATGGCCTCGGTATAGAGTAAAACAACTTCAAAAAGAATACATGATTGTTGATATTGCTAAAGCATGGTTATTTACCCATTATCCTTACGGGAAATATAACAACTTACTTGAAAATATGATGTACTATGGAAAAATTATTTATGTGCTTAAACAGGTTTTGCCAAATGCCCCTGATACTATTATTTTTTCATATAGCAAAAAGCAAATGGATTATTGTAAAAAGTATGAAAAAAATCTTTGGTCTTACTTTACAGAAGATAATCGTCTTTATGATAATTCGCCTAAAACTATTTCTGCCTACCTTAATGATGGACCTTTTACGGCTGCTATAAGCAAAGAATGCCCGCCAAGAATTGCTATGTATATAGCATATAAAATTGTAGATAGTTATATGAAAAACAATGACAATGTATCTATACAACAATTAATGGAGGAGAGTAATGCTCAAAAAATATTACAACTCAGTAAATACAAGCCGTAAACGTTTAATGACTGTTCATAAGTTCTTCAATCTCGTCTGCTTCTATAGGAATATTTTCCATTAAGTTAATTTGTCCGTTTTGAGTAATGAGGATATTATTTTCAAGACGAATGCCAAGGTTTTCTTCAGGAATATAAATACCGGGCTCGCATGTAAAAACCATTCCTGCCTGCATGGGTTCATAAAAAAAACCAACATCGTGCACATCTAATCCAAGAAAGTGCGAAGTACCGTGCATAAAATACTTTTTGTAAGCAGGTTTATCTGGTGTTTGTTTTTGTACTTCTTCTTTGGTAATTAATTTTAATTTTAGTAGTTCTTCAGTCATTATTCTTCCTACTTCGTTGTTGTATTTTTCAAAAGTCATTCCGGGTCTTAATAATTTGCTTGCTTCTTTTAGTACAAACAAAACACTGTTGTACACTTCTTTTTGGCGCTTGGTAAATTTTCCGCTAACGGGAACACATCTGGTCATATCACTGGCATAGTTGGCATATTCTGCTGCAGCATCAATCAATACAACATCTCCATCTTTGCATGGCTGATTGTTTTCAATATAATGAAGTACACAGGCATTTTTTCCTGATGCTATAATGGGTGAATAAGCAAATCCTTTGCTGCGATTAATCAAAAATTCGTGAATCATTTCTGCTTCAATTTCATACTCCCACACATTGGGTTTGATAAAATTTAAAACTCTTCTGAACGCTTTTTCTGTAATTTTACATGCCTGTTGAATCAAGTCAATTTCTACAGAATGTTTGATACTTCTTAGTTTAAACAGTATAGGTGCACTTCTTTCGTACTTGTGTAAAGGATACCATTGCATAATTTTTTTATTCCATCGATCTTGAGCGGTTTCGGTTTCAATATATTTTCTGAGATGTTCATTGGAATTGAGATAAATGTATTCTGCCTGATAAATAATGGTTTTTAATATTTGTTCAAACTGGTGTGTCCAATAAATGGTTGTTATGCCGCTTATTTCAGTGGCCTGTTGTTTGCTTAATTTCTCACCTTCCCATATAGCAATGTGTTCGTTGGTTTCACGAATAAACAAAATCTCTTTATGTTTTTGTTCTTTTGCATCAGGAAATAATACAAGAATAGTTTCTTCCTGATCAATACCGGACAAATAAAACAAATCGGAATTTTGTTTAAATCCCATTGCACCATCAGCATTGGTGGGCATAATATCGTTGCTGAAAAAAATGGCAATTGAACCAGGCCGGAGATGCTCATTAAAATTTTTTCTGTTTTGAATAAATAATTGATTAGAAATAGGTTGATATCTTGGCATACAAAAATAATTTTGGCAGAAAGGTAGTGAAAATTACGGTGAGGTAGTTCCAAAAAATCAGCGTCTCCACTTAATCTCTTTGGTAAAAAAGCGAACGGGATAAATAGCAGCTAAAAAGCCAATGATTAGTAAAACAACCAGCACCATAAAAATATCCTGAACTTGTAATTCTACCGGATAATAAGGTAAAATAGAATTTTCATTGAACTTAATAACATGAAATTGTATTTGTATCCAGCATACTATTATTCCTACTATCAATCCTGCAAAAGCACCGCCGAATGTAATCAGAAATCCTTCCGCCATAAAAATACTTTCAATGAGTTGTTTGTTAGCTCCCAGTGCATACAGGGTTTGGATATCTTTTTGTTTTTCAATAATTAGCATGGTAAGTGCACTGATGATGCTAAAGGTAGCAATAATGAGAATAAAGCTTAATATAACAAAAGTCCATAATTTTTCTGTTTGTAGGGTTTTGAATAACACTTCGTTTAATTGTTCTTTTGTTTTTACAACGAAATTTTTTCCAAGTATATGTTGAATGATTTTTTGTGTTTCTTCTTTTTTGTTTGGGTCATCAATAGATACTTCTATTGTGGTAATTAGTTTTTCAGCATCAAATAAATTTTGAGCAAAGTTTAAATCACAAAAAATGTATTTGTAGTCAAAATCATCATTGATGGAAAATATACCAGAAACATAGGCCGGTAGTTCATTGATGAGGTCTGTATTGGTACCTGTGTTTTTAATTCTTTTAGGGCTATAAAGTATAATAGGATTGAATTGATGAGTGATGTTGATGTTCATTTCGTTGGCTATCCCATTGCCAATGACTAATAAGTTATTGGTATTTTTATCTTTTAATTGAAATTTACCTTTTTGCAATAAGGTGTTTATCTGTGTAACTTTTTCAAATGCAGTGTCCACTCCTCTGATGCTGACTATCATTTGTCTTTGTTGGTATTTTATTAACGCCTGATTGTAAATGGACTTTGAAATGCATTTAATTTCTTTAATATCTTTCAGTTTTTTTAATACTGTATCCGGGTAAAAATATTTGCCGGTGGCAAGTGAAATCTTCAAATCTGGCTCTGCAGCATTATATAAGTTGCTTACTACAGATGTAAATCCGTTCATAACAGAAATGATAATGATAAAAGCGGCTGTTGTAAAGGTAATGGCAATTAAGCTAATCCAACTGATTACATT
>JAOABO010000052.1 GCA_026418315.1 Bacteroidia bacterium | reverse complement strand
GTAATATCGTTTTTCCACGCCCAGTTTCTTTCCCAGGTTTTTGCTCCATATAATAAAGACACAGGAATGAGGAATAGAATGAGTGTTATTTGCTTTGTTTTTAATTGCCAACTTTCCAACTTGTCTAAACCTTTCAAAACAAACCATGCACAGGCAATTGAAAATCCAATAGATGAATGAAAAATCAAACGTTCGCCCATAGTAGCACCAATGTCCATAATGATATTGCCTACCATCAGTAAAAATGCAAAGTAAATTGCAATGGCAAAGCCGAGTATGTGCCTTTTAAGAACTAATTTCAATCCAAGGTATGCTAATGTGAGATGTAAAATAATAGAAAGCCATGCGTCCCAACTTAAAAAGTTTCTATACTCAATGGTATTATAAGAATAATCGGAAGACAAAGGATGTGGCCAGATCAACTTCATTATGTATATGAGTAATACATAAGCTTTAGTAAAAAACTTTTGTTCACCTGATGCTAATAAATATGGGTTGTTCAAAATTTCAGTGTCGGGTACGCCAGGTTTCAGCACTACTGCATTCAAACGCATACCCAAATAAAATAAAAATGCACCATAGAGCCATATCATTAGAGTATTTAGGTTTTTGAGCTTGAGATCTTTATTAAATAATAGTAATGATACACCGGCATAAATAAATGGAAGAGTAGAAAAGGATTTTTGATACCATTTGAGAGCAATCATTAATGCCGAAAAAATAAAAAAGATAAAGGCGGGTTTTATCAAACTTTTAATATTGATATCCACTTTATTCAACACATAGAATGCAATCGGAATTAAGCCCAATAATACGACGGCATACTCTTTTGATAAGAGTGCTAAAAAAAACATAAGGGCAGTTAAAAAAACATCTGCTAATTTTCTACTATAAATATATTTGTGTGCATAAAAGAATGTCAATGAAACAAAAATGAGTGAAAAAATTTCATCGCGGCTTTTTACATTAGCAATAACTTCAGTATGAATAGGGTGCAGAATAAATAATAAAGCAGATAAGAAAGCCAAATCCTGCCATTCTCTGAACCAGTAATTACGCATTACTAAATATAATAATACAACACCTAAAATAAAAGTCCAGATATTATTAAAGTGTCGGAAATGAGCACCTTTGGTTTGGCAATCAATTTCATTAAATACTCCATCGTTGTTGATGTCTTCTTCGGGGTCATTTTTATTGTTCTTATTATAATCCCAGCAATTAGGTGGGAACTGTCCATTGTCATATTTACCAATAATTTCCTGTTCTATAGCAAAACTGACTACCGATAAGGGTCTGTAACGACCACCGGCCAATTGGTCTGTAGCATTCATTCTTCTGTAAAAGCTATCATAGGCATCTTTTGTCATAATGTCTTTAATACCTGCAATGCCCTTGATGACATATTCGTTTTGATGAATAATAATACCGTCGTCTAATGCATGTTCGTTGTATAATGAGGTAATGTATAAAACAAATCCTATTAGTATAAGAACAATAATGGGTTGTGTTTGATTAGTAAATGGAAAATATTTAAATGTGTTGGTGAGTGGTGGAAGTTTCAATTCTTGTGCTTTTGCAGCAGTTGATGTGGGTTTATTGGTCGGTTTAGTATTAGAAGATTTGTTAGGATTGGTTTTTGCCATAATTCATGGTTTGTGAGGTTTGCAAATATAAATTATAAAAAGAGTAGAACGGGCTATTTTAAAATTTTAAGATGAACTTCAGATTTTTTGTCAGGGATAAAAGTAAAAAAGGTATCGCCGCGAAGCCCTAAACGTAAGCATTCCAATGCAATCACATCAGAGGTAGGAATGTTCCCTAAATTGACATTAGCCCCAAAATGTTTAATAAAATATACTTGTTGGCTTTTTTGGGGCGTTTCCCAAATAATATTATGAATATCTACATGAGCTTTGATTTTATCTATGAGCATCACATGAGCAGATCCATTTTTATGAAAAATACCCACTGTGCCACTTTCTCGTGCTTCGGCTATTACTTTATAGGATCCTGCCTGTAATTCGGCCTTCATCATTTTTATCCATCTATTAGGGTGAATAATAATGCCTTCTTCTTTAGAGCCCACTTCAGATAATACTTTATAATTTTTGGACAAATAGTGAATGAGTTCGCATTTTTGTTCATGCGGTATGGTAATACTTCCGTCAGATACTTCTACACAAGTTAGTTTTAATTCATCTACAAACTTCAGATAATCTTCTAATTGATTCCTGACTAAAAATGCTTCTAAAAGAGTGCCGCCCAAATACACTTCTAATCCTGCTTTTTGATAGATATTTATTTTTTCTTTTAAATTTTGTGTAACAATGGAAGTGCCAAATCCGATTTTGATATAGTCAATAATGTGAGCAGAGCTTGACACAATATCTTCTGCGGCATGTAAGCCAAGTCCTTTGTCAATGACCATGGTAATGCCTGTATTTCTTGGTTTTTTTGTTCTTTCTGGTAGTGTATGTAGGTTGGAGTTTATCATATATTAATTATTATTATATTGTTGTATCAAGTTCTGAATTTCGGGATCATCTTCAAATGATGAATTAAATTCAAAAAGAATATCTATACCTGTAGGGTCAGATTGAAGTGCTTTTTCAAGTGTGGCAAGGCCTTCTTTACGATATTGATACAACAACAATATTCCTGCAAGGCAATACAGGAGGTCTGCATCATCGTTATGTTGGTTATATATTTGGTCAGCCAAAATATCTACTGCTTCGGTAACATATCCTGCTTTTTCCAGTGCTATACAAAGCCACACATAAACTTCATTGGGTTCGTATTCTTTTTCAAGTACCAGTTTTAAGGTGTTTATTGCTTCTTCATAATATTCAAGTGTTATGTATAGTTTTCCGGCTTCAAGTAAAGTAAGAGGGTCGTCATTGGAGTATTTTATTGCTTGGTGAAGGCAGTTAATAGCTTCATTGTTATGAGAAATATGCGTATAGGATTCAGCTAATCCGAGCCAGGAGCGACTATCTTTTGGATTTAAATGAAGTGCTTTGTGAAAATATTGTATGGCAGTATCGTAAAGGCCTGTTTCATTGTATGTTTCAGCAAGAATATTCATTAAAAATGAATTCTGATTATCTTTTTCTAATGCTTCTTTTAATACTTCTATGGCTTCATCATACCTGTCCAGTTCTTTTAGGATATCTGATTTTTTGAGAATAATTAATAAGTCAGATGGATTGATGGCTAAAGCAAAGTTGATGCTTTCAAGGGCGTTTTCATAATCTTCTATATCATAATATGAAAATGCAAGATACAACCACGCATCTGAATTAAAAGGAGATTCGTCAATAACTTTTTGAAAATATTCTATACATTCGTTCAGTTTATCAATTTCACTATAGCAAAAATAAATTTTATATAGCGATGGATTATTGTCAGCATTCCATTCTACGGATTTTTTGAAGTAAACAATTGCTTCATAAAATTTATCTTGCATCAGGTATTCTGAGCCAATGATATTAAATATATGGTCTTTGTTAGGATAATCTGTCTCTAATATTTTTTTGTATTCATTAATGGCCTGTTCTGACAAACCCATTTGTGCATAAATGTCGCCTTTGATTAAAAAAAAGTCAGGATAATGGCTGAGCTGGGATTCAATTTCATTTAATATTTTAAGAGCTTCTAATGTATAATTTTGTTTGGCTAAAAACTCAGCTTTTTTGAGAAGAATTTCAGGAGATTGTGGAAAGTTCTGAAGGCCTATTTCGATGGCTTTGGCGGTCATGTCTTTGTCCATCCAACTGGAATAATAATCTATGATTTCCAATATTTCCTGTGAATCAAAAAAACAATATTCTCCCTTATGAACATATTGTTCAAATTTATGAATGAGTTCGTCAAACTCTTTATCTTCTTCAAAATCAAAAAAATCGTCGTCGTCGTTAGTCATAGGTGGTTTATTTTGTTTCGGTTACTAAAATATTATCTGCTATTTTTCCAGATATAATTATCTGTTTGTTATTGGAAAGTGTTATTTTAATGGAGTTATCATAAGGTATTTTTTCTATAAGTTTTACTTTGGTGCCTATTTGAAGAGAAAGTTGTTGCAGATATTTTAGAAAGTCCTGAGAAGTATCTTTTACAGCAATCATGGTGTACCATTTTTTAGTGTTATTAATGTTGGACAATGATATACTGGATACTTCAGGTATTTTTCCCATTGCGTCTGGTATAGGTTCGCCGTGCGGGTCGTATTGAGGATATTGTAAGAATTTTTCAAGTTTTTCTATTAATGTATCAGAATGAATATGTTCTAATTGTTCTGCAATTTCATGAATTTCATCCCAATTAAAATGTAATTTTTCATAAAGAAATGTTTCCCACAAACGGTGCCTGCGCAGTAATTGTTTGGCATAATACAGGCCTGTGTTACTTAATTGTATTTGCCCATATTTTTTATAGTTAATAATTTTTTTTCTCTTCAGTTTTTTCAGCATATCAGTAACGGTGGCGGGTTGTACTTTTAAAATGGTAGCAATATCTTTTGTGCCTACTTTATTATTGGCTTTGACTTCATAGGACAGAACGTAGATGGCCTTGATGTAATTTTCTTCAGTAATGGTAAATTCAGGTTTCATTCTATAAATTATTGCATAATAGGTGGTGATTCTTCATTTATTCTGGAATCCAATGCGTCTCTTAATCCGTTTCCTACCAACATAAAGGCAAATACCAATATCATAATTGCAACACCCGGAATAAATGCCAGGTATGCTTTATCTACCAATATGTATCCTCTGTGGGCGTTAATCATTTCTCCCCATGATGGAGTAGGTGGTTGTGCACCAATGCCCAGAAAACTTAAACCGGCTTCAGTAAGAATGGCAGTAGCAAAATTAGATGCTGCTATGACAATAACAGGCCCTATGATGTTGGGTAAAATATGTTTTAAAATAATTCTACCGTTTGTGAATCCTAATGCTCTTGCTGCTTCGATAAATTCTTTTTCACGTAAAGATAATATCTGACCCCTTACTACTCTTGCTACATCTACCCACATAGTTAATCCTACAGCTATAAATACTTGTATAACGCCTTTTCCTAAAACTAATGTGATAGCAATTACTAACAGAAGAGTGGGTATTGACCATACCACATTAATAATCCACATAATAATATCGTCTGTTTTACCTCTGAAATAACCAGCCAATGAGCCCAATAATACGCCAATAATGACGGATATAATGACTGAAACAAAACCTACACTTAATGATATTCTTGTGCCAATTAATAAGCGGCTTAACATATCTCTGCCCGCTACATCTGTTCCTAACCAATAAGTTCTGATAAAAATACTTTCTTTTTGTACTTTTTGACGCAGTGAAAATACACTTTCCTGAACCTTGATGCCATCAGTGGTATAGAATGTAATAAGACCATTTTCTTTATCAAAGTGAACAGGTAATTTGGTATCAATAGAATACAAAACATCTGCAAGATTAAATGAAACCTTGATTCCTCTGTTGGGGTTGCTACCCGTATATCCCTCTATAGTTACATACTGGTCATGGAAAAAATAATAATAAACTGGATAGGAAGTGTAATCCAGGGTTTTACCAAATAATAAAGTTTTGAAAAAATTATTTTCATCTTTGTAGTCATTCTTTTTTACTTTCAGCATTTTGATTTTAAACCCTGGCGGCTTGGTATGTAGTTCGGGTTTTTGGTCATTGGCAAAGGGGGTAGAATCGGGTGTAATTAAATATCCTAAAATTGAAATACAGATAGCCAGAATAATAATCAAAAGGCCAATCAAAGACAAGGGATTCCTTTTAAATTTTTTCCACTCCGACTCACCAAAGAGTAAAATTTTTTTTTCGG
This sequence comes from Bacteroidia bacterium, assembly GCA_026418315.1. Lineage (GTDB taxonomy): Bacteria > Bacteroidota > Bacteroidia > B-17B0 > Aurantibacillaceae > BPGX01. Next base: position 5,820 of record JAOABO010000052.1, on the reverse strand, counting down.
AATATTTGTTTTTTCTAAAAAGAGAAAACATTCTTTTTTTACTTTCTGTTAATGGCTGTGTTTCATTAGATACGAGTTCCTCGGTCATTTTTTTGTAATTGAATAAAAAAATTAAAAATTAAAGCACAAACATAAGGAATATACAACAATTCTGCAATGAAAAAATAGGCATAAGAAGTGTGCCTTATTTTTAGTTTTTTTTCAACAGAAAATATAGTCCACCAATCAGTAAGAGTTTTAATTCCCGCCAAAAAACAAAAAAGCTTTAATGATAAAAGTAAGGATAAAAATAATGAAACATTAGTTAAACCTATGACAATAGCAGAAAATAGGTTAAAACAACTTGTGTTATGAGTTGTTTTAGATAACCATCTGAGTTTTTGTTGAAATAGTTGGGCGATGCTGTTTGGAGCATTTGTATATACAATGCACGATGAACAAAATGCATCAGAAATACCTCCTTTGGTATCTCTGATTTTATTCAATAAAAATATATCATCTCCACTTCGGATATGATAATTATCTGCATAAGGATTGAGGTCTTTAAAGGTGCTTTTTTTAACCAGCAAATTAGCCCCATTACATAAAATGGGATGGCTGGCATGCAAACTGCTCAAGGTAAGGTGCATCAATGCTAATCCTTCATAATACTGAAGGTAGTTTAGTGTTTTACTGGTCATTATGTTCTTTCTTAACTCGTTTTTATGGGGCAAAGAATAAATAACAGGAGCGATTATTAAATCCGTATTTTTATTCAAATGACTGATGAATGAGACAAACCATTCATCCGATTCGGTATAAGTATCGGCATCCCTGAAAATGATATACGTAGCATCTGAATGGCTCATTTCTATTGCTTTTTCAATACTTCTTTTCTTTCCTAACTGAATAAAATTGCTGTGAATTTTGTAAGGTACTTTACTTTTTGATAAAATGTTTTCAGCAATTCTTAAAGTATTATCTTCCGAAGCATCATTAATGAAAATAATTTCTGCATATTTTTCAATATCTTTTTGTGTAAGAATGGATTGTAAACATCTTTCAATTTTTTCTTCTTCATTTCTTGCACAGATGACAATACTGAAAAGTAATGACTCTTTCTTTAACTCCAATGTCTTTGAATCTAATGATGAGATATTTTTTTGAGGCGTGTAATAAAAATACCAACTCAATATAAGCCAATACATCACATAAAAAAAAACGAATATAAAAAATATCATTTCCATTTCATTTGTTTAAAGTACAACCATATACAAAACCCCATTACACTAGGTAATACAAGGTTGATTAACCAGATTAAAGTAGTAATAAATGAAATTTGTACATCATTTATTCCGGCCGGATGAAAAACAATAATGCCTATCAATGCTCTTACAGCCACTTCAATAAGGCTTACCATGGGAATGACAGAAGTGAGCAGAAAATATACCGCAATTTGAGTTACAAATAACAAATCCAATTTTTGTAGTGGATTAAAAATTAAGAATACAAAATAAAATTGAATAATAAACACTATGTAACGAATAAAAGACCATACTAACAACTCTGCTTTTAGTGAGTGAGTTAATGGGTAAGATGAGATAGATAAATACTTTTTTAGAACAGGAATTTTTTCGGCATAAATGATTAATATACTTAATAATGCTATTAATGAAATGCATGTGAGTAAAATGATGTGAAAATACTTTTGATATAATAAGCTATTGTTACCATAAAAAAACAAAGAAAACAATCCAATCAACAAAGTTATGTATAATTGAAAAGAGGCATTAATAAAATGTAAAATACTGATACTTACTTTGTTTTTGTCAGAATAAAACAAAATTTTTCCAAAAAATTCACTGCTTCTGCCCGGGAGCAGGTGGCCAAATGCGAGCCCTGTTAATAGTGATTGAACAGCAGTTTTGTAACTAATATTTTCAACCACATTACTTAATTTGTACCACTTCCAGCTTTCAATTGCCCAATTGAATGGCATTAAAATTACTATAGCTGACAAATAGGCAATATTTTTCTGTTTTAATAAAACGAGAAACAATTCGTCAAATTCTGTTTTAGAAAAAATATGGTGTATTCGATTGCTTAAAACAATAACAGCACCTATGCCAATGACCCAACTTAAAATATGAATAAATTTTTTATACATCTATGATAATCTGCTTGCCAAATTACTGAATAAATTACTCTTTTATGTTTACATTTGCACACTTTTTAATAACATGGATTTTGAATTTCTTAAACAACCCATTTTTCAACTGCTCCAACAATCGTTTGATGAATTAAATACCGAAGCGTTTTTAATTGGCGGATTTGTGCGAGATTATTTATTATATCATCGTGTTGGTGATGAAGTAGATATAGTATGTACCCATTCGGCATTAGAAGCAGCTGAATTGATTTGTAAAAAATTAGGCGACCATGCCAAATTATCTGTATTCAAAAATTTTGGAACAGCCCATATTGCATATCAGAACAAAACAATAGAATTGGTGAATGCAAGAAAAGAATCCTATCGCAAAGATTCAAGAAAACCACAAGTTGAAATGGGTACATTAGAAGATGACCAAAAAAGAAGGGACTTTACCATTAATGCCCTTGCTATTGGCTTGGATAGAAAGAATTTTGGAAAGTTTTTAGATCCTTTTAATGGTGTGGAAGATTTGAAGAATAAAATTATTCGCACGCCATTAGACCCTGTTGTTACCTTTGATGACGACCCTTTGCGAATGATGAGAGCCATTCGTTTTGCTGCCAAATTGCAATTTACAATAGAACCAAAAACATTTCATGCCATTCAACAACAAAAAGAAAGAATAAAAATAGTTTCAAAAGAAAGAATAGCAGACGAATTAAATAAAATTATTCTGACAGAAAAACCCTCTGTAGGATTGAAATTATTAGATGAAAGCGGGCTGTTGGAAATTATTTTTCCTGAATTAAGCAAATTAAAAGGCACTGAAACAATCAATGGATTATCTCATAAAGATAATTTTTTACACACCTTACAGGTATTGGATAATGTAGCAAAAAAATCGGATAACCTATGGCTAAGATGGGCTGCTCTTTTGCATGATATTGCCAAGCCCGTTACCAAAAAATTTGAAGAAGGTAAAGGATTTACTTTTCATGGGCACGAGGAGATGGGGGCAAGAATGGTACCCAAAATTTTTGCTAAACTTAAATTGCCTTTGAATGAAAAAATGAAATATGTTCAAAAATTGGTTCGCCTGCATTTACGACCTATTGTGTTAGCAAAAACAGAAGTAACCGATAGTGCTGTAAGACGTGTGCTGTTTGAAGCATCAGACGATATTGAAGACCTAATGATACTGTGTGAAGCTGATATTACCACTAAAAATCCCTTAAAAGTAAAAAGGTATTTGCAGAACTTTGAACTGGTAAGAAAAAAATTAAAGGAAATAGAAGAGAAAGACCATATTAGAAATTTTCAGCCCATTATCCGAGGAGAAGAAATTATTCAAATGTTTCATCTCAAGCCCGGTAAAATGGTGGGTATTCTAAAAGACGCACTAAAAGAAGCTATCTTGGAAGGGATTATTCAAAACGAGTATGAGCAGGCAAAAAATTTTTTAGTGGAATTGTATAATAAAATAAAGGATAATCCGGAAAGTACTATTCAAAAAAAAGATAATCATTAAAAACTTGTTTTTTAGGACTTTATAGATTACTTGTTTCCCATCTATTTTCTCAGAATAAAATTTTTTAAAAATCACTGTCAGGAAAAATGTATATTTGTAACTATATATTAAACATAAAAACCAATCACTATGGAAAAAAAGAAAAAATCGCTTATTACAAGCGCTATTGCTGCAGCATCATTGGCAGCCATGACTAACATCAACGCAAGCACTGCAAAAATTGAAATGAACGTATTGGGCAATGGTTCAGAAATCCGCTCTGAATTGTTGAGCAACAAGGGCATTTCAAAAATGCTGAATGACCTCAAATGTGGCGAAAACAAAACAGAAAACAAAACAGAAAAATCTAAAGGCAAAGAAGGCAAATGCGGCGAAGGTAAATGCGGTGAAAAAAAAGCCAAAGGAAAAGAAGGCAAATGCGGTGAAGGTAAATGTGGTGAAAAAAAAGCCAAAGGAAAAGAAGGTAAATGCGGTGAAGGTAAATGTGGCGAGAAAAAAACAAAAGAACAACCCAAGTAATTGGTGGGTCCGCTCCCTCGTCCCCTCTTATACTTAAGAGGGGATTTTGGTAGGGAGAAAGAGTATTCAAATTATTCCTGTATGAATGAAATTTTAGATATTAAACAGCAATTCAAAAATATTGTGCAAACAAGATACAAAAAATTTTTTTTACACGCCTGTATTCATGTGGGGTGTAAAGAAACGGCTAAAGACCTTATACAAGACACTTTTTTGACAGCGTATCAAAAATTGAATACATTCAAAGAACAATCTGCCGTAGAAACTTGGTTATTTGGAATTTTGAATAATAAAATACTGGAATATTACAGAAAACAAACAAATGAACAAAAACATATAGAACATCAAACAGAAGAAGAAATTTTGTTTCATAAAAATGGAAAGTGGAAAAAAGAATGGTTGTATAATGAAATAGAAGAAAAAGAACATAGAGATGAACAAAATAAACTCATTCAGATTCTGAAAAAATGTTTTTTACATCTCAATGAACAATATCAAAAAGTATTTTCACTCAGGTTTTTTGCCAATAAAAAAACAAATGAAGTTTGTAAACTATGTGGAATTACAGAAGATAATGTGTGGCAAATCATTCACCGTGGAAAGCTGCAACTCAAAATTTGCATTCAATCACAACTCAAAAATAAAAACTAATTGTTGAATGATCAATTGCAGGAAATATACACGGTATTTACACAAGTCAGAAATAGTTGAATTAAAATTTCATGAAAAACTTTTAATGCAATATCACTACCTCATTTGTCATCTATGCAAAAAATATACACGCGATAATGCCCAAATGAACCAACTGCTCTATGAATACTCTACTCAGTTTATTACAGATGAACACGAAATAGAAAAGTATCAACAACAGCTTTTAGAAAAACTGAATATATGATAGGAATCGGATACCGAAAGGACTTTGCAGAAGAGTGGCACGAACACCCGGAACTTATTCAACCGGACTTTATAGAAGTGGCCCCTGAAAATTGGATACATGTAGGTGGCTATTGGAAAAAACTGTTCGATAAAAAGTTAGAACAATATCCACTTTTTACTCATGGATTATCCCTTTCTATTGGCAGTCCCGATCCCATTGATTTTGATTTTTTGAAACAAATAAAAGAATTTTTGAAATGCACCAATGCCCGCATTTACTCAGAACACTTAAGTTTTTCAAAGTGTGATAACGCTCACCTATACGATTTATTACCTATTCCGTTTACCGAAGATGCAGTTAAACATGTAGTGCAAAAAATAAAACAAGTACAGGATTTTTTAGAACAACCATTGGTAATAGAAATAGTGAGTTATTATTCACCATTAGCTGCCGAGATGAGTGAAATTGACTTCATCAATACCATTTTGAAAGAGAGCCAATGCCAACTTTTATTAGATGTGAACAATATATATGTGAATGCGTTTAATCATCAGTTTGACCCAAAAAATTTCATTACACAATTACCCAAAGAAAAAGTGGCTTATATCCACATGGCCGGGCATCTACAAGTAGATGAAGATTTAATTATAGATACCCATGGTGAACCCATCATAGACCCTGTTTATGAACTCTTTGACTTTACCATGCAATGGTTACAAAAACCTGTTCCGGTGTTGTTAGAACGCGATTTTAATATTCCCGAAC
>JAOABO010000051.1 GCA_026418315.1 Bacteroidia bacterium | reverse complement strand
AAAATAAATTTTTAGCATATTCACATTTTTATTGACAAACATAATTTTTAAATGTATATTTGCGGCCAATTTAAAAAAGTAACAATGAATTTACATAGGTCCTTATTAATGTTTTTGTTTGTGCTATGTGGAACGATTATTGCTAAAGAAAATACAAATTACAATGAAAAAACAATTGTTACAGACCATCTTGCTCATTCTTCCTCTCACCATTCTGAAAACCATGTAGATATCGCAAAAGTGGCATTTGAGCATATTTTGGATTCTCATTACTGGCATTTATGGGGAGAAGGGCACGAATCAGTTGCTATTCCATTGCCGTGCATAGTATATTCCAACAAAAGGGGTTGGATGTTTTTTTTATCTTCTGAATTTGAACATGGGCATAAAATATATAAAGGGCTTAAGTTAGAAGAAAACAAGATTATCCCCACAGGTAGCGATATTACAGCTTATGTAGAAGAATTAGAAGAAAATAAAATTTCAGCTAATTTGTCCGATGAAAAAATATATGATTTTTCTATTACCAAAAATGTTGCACAGCTTATCTTGTCAGCTCTTTTATTGATACTTATATTTACATCTGTTGCCAAATCGTATAGAAAATACGGGGTAAACACTGCTCCTAAGGGATTACAATCTGTTTTAGAACCCATTATTTTATTTATCAGAGATGACATTGCACGAGAGAATATTCCTATATCCAAAGCTGATCAATATGTTCCCTTTTTATTGACTGTATTTTTCATCATACTCATCAATAATCTTTTAGGATTAATTCCAATAAGTGCTAATGTTACTGGAAATATTGCTTTTACTTTTACACTGGCATTTATTGTGTTGATAGTTGTTCATTTAAGAGCTAACAAGTATTATTGGAAACATATTTTTATGCCACCTGCTCCTGTAGCATTATGGCCAATTTTAGTTCCGATAGAAATCATTGGTATTTTTACCAAGCCCTTTGCATTGATGATTCGTTTATTTGCTAATATCACAGCCGGACATATCATTATTATCAGCTTAGTAGGGTTGATATTTATTTTCAAATCTATCTATGTAGCACCCATATCTGTTGCGTTTGGTGTATTTATAGATATGCTCGAAACTTTTGTGGCGTTCTTACAGGCCTATATTTTTACTTTATTGACCTCCTTATATATTGGTGGTGCTATTGAAGAACATCATGAAGAACATCATTAAAAACATCATTAAAAAATAAAAACCATCATAAACCCTAAAAACCAAACCACTATGACAGGAAGTATCTCAGTAATCGGAGCAGGATTAGCAGTAATCGGAGCAGGATTAGGTATCGGCTTAATCGGAGGTAAAGCCATGGATGGCATTGCTCGTCAGCCCGAAGCTGCCGGAACTATCAGAACAACTATGCTTATTGCAGCAGCGCTTATTGAAGGTGTTGCATTATTTGGTGTAGTTGTATCTCTGATGAAATAATGCTTATACCGATACCTCTTAATGTTTGATTAAGAGGTATCGGAGCTTAAGCTGACTTACTTTTCTAAAACCAACATTAAAAATAAAATATATGACCACTTTTATTATATTAAATGCTCTTACTACCCCCTCTATCGGATTAATTGTTTGGACCACAATAGTATTTTTACTGCTTTTGTTTATATTAGGAAAGTTCGCATGGAAGCCCATTTTATCTGCTGTAAAAAGCCGTGAACAAAAAATAGAAGAAGCACTTAAGGAAGCAGAAAAAGCAAGAGAAGAAATCAAAAAACTCCAATCTGACAATGAAAAATTGCTTCAACAAGCCCGCATAGAAGCAGATAATATCATTAAGGAAGCCAGAGAAATAAAAGAAAAAATTATATCAGATGCTAAATCTGAAGCACAAAAGGAAGCTCAAAAAGTATTGAATGCCGCTCAAGATACTATTAATGCACAAAAAAATGCTGCTCTTGCTGAAATAAAACAACAAGTGGCTATTTTATCTATAGATATCGCATCCAGAATTTTGAAAAAGGAACTATCTAACACAGAAGCTCAAAAACAGTTGGCCAAACAAATGTTAGAAGAAATGCCCTTAAATTAAGATTATGATTGCTGCTCACAGATACGCTCAGGCCATTTTAGATTTATCTGAACAACATAAAGCATCAGATAATATTTATCAAAATGCAGTAGATTTATCCAAAATTATCAAACAAAACAGGGAGTTATATAGTTTTTTGAAAAGTCCGCTCATTAAGTCAGATAAAAAGGAAAAAATTTTTAAGCAGTTATTTGAAAAAAACATACATCCTATATTGACTCAATTACTTACTATACTTTGTAAAAGAAGAAGAGAATATATTTTTCCGGAAATACTCCATGCTATTTTAGTAGAATACAAAAAAAGAAATAATATTGTATCTGTTGAACTCATTACAGCATTCCAATGGGATGATGAGTTAAGAAAATCCATCATTGAAAAAATACAAGTATTAAAAAAATCCTCCAAAATAGAATTACATGAAATTGTTGACGAGAATATTTTAGGCGGATTTGTGCTTAAAACCGATAATGAGCAAATTGATACCAGCATACAAACCCAACTTAATCAGTTGTATCAAAAATTTATACAAACTAATATATTAAACTAAAATATATGATAGAAATAAAACCATCTGAAATTACCAACATTCTTAAAGAACAGATTTCAGGATTGAAAACAGATGTTGAGCTCCAGGAAATTGGAACTGTTCTTCAGGTAGGAGACGGAATAGCCCGTATATATGGATTAAACAATGTTCAGTCAGGAGAATTGATAGAGTTTCCTAATAATATCCAAGGTATTGCCTTAAACCTTGAAGAAGATAATGTAGGTGCAGTAATATTAGGAAGCAGCGAAGGTATTAAAGAAGGTAGTACCTGTAAAAGGACTCATCGTATAGCTTCTATTAAAGTAGGCGAAGGTATGTTGGGTCGTGTAGTCAATACACTTGGCCAACCCATTGATGGAAAAGGACCTATTAAAGGCGAACTTTATGAAATGCCTATTGAAAGAAAAGCACCCGGAGTTATTTATCGTCAGCCCGTTAATGAACCACTCCAAACTGGTATCAAAGCCATTGATGCTATGATTCCGATTGGGCGTGGACAAAGAGAATTAGTAATCGGTGACCGTCAAACAGGAAAAACGGCAATCTGTATAGATACCATTATCAACCAAAAGGAATTTTACGAGGCAGGGCAACCTGTTTACTGTATTTATGTAGCTATAGGACAAAAAGGTTCTACTGTTGCTCAGATTGTAAAAACACTGGAAGAATACGGAGCAATGCCTTATACTGTTGTGGTTGCAGCCAACGCTTCAGACCCGGCACCTATGCAGTTTTATGCTCCGTTTGCAGGTGCTGCAATAGGAGAATTTTTCAGAGATACCGGCAGACCTGCATTGATTATTTATGATGACTTGTCTAAACAAGCAGTGGCCTACCGCGAAGTATCTCTCTTACTTCGTCGTCCGCCCGGCAGAGAGGCCTATCCTGGTGATGTATTTTACCTGCACTCACGTTTACTAGAAAGAGCAGCTAAAATCATTGCAGATGATACTATTGCCAAACAAATGAACGACTTGCCTGAAAGTATCAAACACTTAGTAAAAGGCGGTGGCTCTCTTACTGCATTACCCATCATTGAAACCCAGGCAGGTGATGTATCGGCATACATTCCTACCAATGTTATTTCTATTACAGATGGACAAATATTTTTGGAATCTAATTTATTTAATTCCGGTGTTCGCCCTGCTATTAATGTGGGTATATCAGTATCACGCGTGGGAGGAAATGCACAAATTAAATCCATGAAAAAAGTAGCTGGTACTTTAAAACTAGACCAGGCACAATACAGAGAATTAGAAGCTTTTGCCAAATTTGGTTCTGACTTAGATGCTGCTACAAAAAATATTCTTGAAAAAGGCGCAAGAAATGTGGAGATATTAAAGCAAAATTTATTTTCACCATTACCTGTAGAAAAACAAATTGCCATAATTTATGCCGGAACAAAAAATTTATTGAAACATGTTCCGGTAAACAAAGTAAAGGAATTTGAAAAAGATTATTTATCTATTTTAGATGCTCAATACAAAGATACTTTGAATAAATTAAAACAAGGCATAATAGATGACTCTGTTACCGAAATACTTGAAAAGGTAGCAAAACAAGTATCTGAAAAATACGAAAATAAATAATTTCTGTATTCACTAAATTGAATATATGCCAAACCTTAAAGAAGTACGCAACAGGATAGTATCTGTGAACTCTACCATGCAGATAACCAGTGCCATGAAAATGGTCAGTGCTGCAAAGTTGAGAAAAGCTCAGGACAGTATTTTACAATTAAGACCGTATGCCAATAAATTAAAAAGTATTATTCAAAATGTCAGCTTGGGTTTGGATATTTCAGAAAACATATACGCCCGTTATTCTAACGATAAAAATATCTTAATTATTCCCATATCCAGTAATCGTGGATTAGCTGGTGCCTTTAATTCCAATATCAATAAAAAATTAGTTGACATTATCAATCAATTAACTCAAAGACATCCTTCATCCAATATTTATGTGCTTCCTATAGGTAAAAAAGTAACCGAGTTTTGCCGCAAAAAAAAGTATCCTATACTATCTCTTGAAAATTCAAAAATAGATTTATACGAACTATCAGAAAAGCCCAAGTTTGAAAATGCAGCATCTTTGGTTCATGATATTTTGAAAATGTTTGCAGATAAAAAAATAGATCATGTTCAGTTAATATATAACCAATTCAAGAATGCGGCTGTGCAATATCCGGTAGTGGAAGATTTTTTACCTATCAAAAAGTCAGAAGAAACCAATCAAGCCAGTGTTGATTATATTTTTGAGCCCAACAGAGATTTTATTATTAATACACTTATACCCCAATCATTAAAAACACAACTTTACAAAGCATTATTAGATTCTAATGCTTCAGAACATGGAGCACGAATGACTGCTATGCACAAAGCTACTGATAATGCCAAAGAACTGATTAGAACATTAAGAATAGAATACAATAAAGCCCGTCAGGCATCCATTACAAAAGAAATTCTTGAAATAGTAGCAGGTGCAGAGGCATTAAAAGGATAAAACAATCATTTAAACATCATTCAATAACCACAATAAGTTTGTATAATAACTATGAAATTATCAGCATTTAAATTTAATCTGCCAAAAGATTTGCTCGCAGAATATCCTGCCAAAGAAAGAGACCAAAGTCGTTTAATGATTGTACACAGAGATACAGGGAAGTTTGAACATAAATTGTTCAAAGATATTATTGATTATATGGAAGAAGGGGACGTTTTAATTTTGAATGATACTAAGGTATTTCCTGCGAGATTATATGGGAACAAAGAAAAAACAGGAGCAAAAATAGAAGTGTTTTTGTTGAGGGAAATTAATGCTGAGATGAAAATATGGGACGTTTTAGTGGATCCGGCCCGAAAAATCAGAATAGGTAATAAAATTTATTTTGGAGAAAATAATGAATTAGTGGCTGAGGTGATTGATAATACTACTTCAAGAGGCAGAACTTTAAGATTTTTATTTGATGGACCTTATGAAACATTTCGTAAGAAACTGTATGACCTTGGAGAAGTACCATTGCCTAAATACATTAAAAGAAAACCTGAAAAAATAGATATAGAAAGATATCAAACCGTGTATGCAAAAAATGAAGGTGCAGTGGCGGCTCCTACCGCAGGTCTTCATTTCAGTAGAGAATTATTAAAACGTTTGGAAATAAAAGGTATTCAGTTTGCACCCATTACCTTGCACGTAGGCCTAGGCACTTTTAGACCTGTAGAGGTAGAAGATTTGAGCAAGCATAAAATGGAAAGCGAAGAATATGTAATTCCTGCTCAATCTGCAAAGATTATTAATGAGGCATTAGATGCTAAGAAAAGAATTGTGGCTGTTGGTACTAGCGTGGTAAGAACGGTAGAATCTTCTGTATCTACAACAGGTAGGTTAAACCCCGGAATTGGTTGGACAAACAAATTTATTTTTCCTCCTTATCAATTTTCTATACCTAATGCCATGGTTACCAACTTTCATACACCGGAGTCCACGCCCCTTATGCTTACTGCTGCTTTTGGTGGTTATGAATTGATTATGAAAGCATATAAAGAAGCCATCAAAGAAAAGTACAGGTTTTTTACTTATGGAGATGCTATGTTAATTTTATAACATTACTCTTCTGTATTCCATTTGTATTGTTTTTCAGGAAAAATATCTATTAGATTGAATACTCTGTGAACAACAGAGTTCAATAGTTCATTCATGTCTTTTGGTAGGTGATATAATGATGGACTGGCAGGACAAATAATGGCTCCTGATAAAGTAAGCGTCCTCATATTTTCCAAATGAATTAAACTATAGGGCATTTCTCTTACAACTAAAATTAGTTTTCTTCTTTCTTTCAGCATCACATCTGCTGCACGACTTATTAAATCATTGCTGATGCCATTAGCTATCCTGCCTAACATTCCTGTACTGCATGGACAAATAATCATATCGGTGTATCCTGCAGAGCCCGAAGCAAAAGGTGCATAAAAATTGTTTTGTTCCCAAAATGAAAATGGATATTGATTATAATCTTTGTTTTGAAGTTCAAACTCCCATACTTCTTTTGCATTCTTGGTCATTACTACAGATATTTCTTTGAAATGTTCTTTGTGTTTCAATAATTCATCCATCAATAATTTGGCATATAAACTGCCACTGGCACCAGTAATAGCAAGTACCAATTTTCTATTCTTCTTTTGATTTTCCATAAATATGATAAGTAAAAATTAATTCTAATATGTTATTGTACAAACCTTTGTTAAACATTCTTGCAATAGGATTGTTATAATAGATATTAGAAGGAAAAGCAAAATAACGGAAGGGAGTGTACCCATTATTAGCCCTTAATTCAATATTGAAATAATCATTGATTTGATAACCAAAACCGGTATTGATAGAAAATTCAAATTTTTCATTTTTGACTGAATGTGTTGTATTTAAATAATTGGTTTCTTCAAAGTAATCAAATAAATAAGCTATTGAATGCCCAATGGTGATAAACAATTTTTTCTTTTTCAAAAATAAAAATTTCACATTCATAGGTATTTCAATAAAATGCAAGCGTAAAAGATATTGAGATAAATTGGCAGAATCAGGATTATGCCTTGAGCCCTTTTGAATATAAATAATCCCTACTTGTGGAATGATATTTTGAAACCATTTGTAATGCACAAAAACACCGCCCAAAAATCCAAGTTTATTATAACCGCTGTAACTATCACCATGTACCTGACAACCTGTAAGCCCTGCAGAAACCCCAATAAAGAATCTTTTTTCATTTGACTGAGCATATGAAAAAATAATAGCAGAACACGCAAATATGATTGCTATAAAAAATTTTACAACCCAATTCATTTTATTCATCAAAAAAATTTTGTCTTTCAAAATAATCAATAATGGCTTCTGTAATCAATTTATTTTGCTGCGCATCTGATAAGGGCGGAAGGGTTTCTATGAGTTCCCAGTGTGGCCAGCCGTCTTTATCTCTGCCTATGTATTTGTAAATTCCATAAGGTTCTAATAAAGTACACACCGCAATATGCATAATGGATAATTTTTCATCTTTCTTATAATTTTTGTAAGGTTTACCTAATTCCTGTAATCCTATTAGAAATAATATTCCTGCATAATCTATAGGCATTCCAAATTGTTTTTCAAGTTTGGAAAGTAATATGTTCCATTTAGTTTCTGATATTTTACTCATTGTTCATCTGGATTTAGTATAAAATCAATCAGCTCAAGTAATTCATTTAGTCCTTGCTTTTGAGTAGCAGAGGTTTTCAATATATTAGGACTTTCTTCAAACATTTTTGAAAATTCTTTTTCGTAGTAGTTAATTTGTTTTTTTAATTGTGATGAAGATAATTTATCAATTTTGGTAAGCACAACAGCGAAGGGCAAATGATTTTCTGCCATCCATTGAATAAACTCTCTATCATTTTTTTGAAATTCTAAACGGCTGTCTAATAATACCATAGTGCATTTCAGGGTAGTGCGGTTTTGAATATATTCTTTTATCATACTCTGAAATTTTTCTCTTTCAGTTTTAGATGTTTTTGCAAATCCATATCCGGGCAAATCAACTAAATACCATTTGTTATTCACAATGTAATGATTGATGGTTTTTGTTTTTCCGGGGGTTTCAGAAACCTTGGCCAACTTTTTATTATTACAAATAAAATTAATAAGAGAACTTTTTCCAACATTACTCCTTCCAATAAAAGCTATTTCGGGGAAGTATGCTTTAGGGCAATCTTTAATACTTACAGCACTCTTTACAAATTCTACACTTTTTATTTCCATTAAGTTGATTGTTTTTATTTTTTGCAAATTTACTCCAAGTTTTTCAAATGGGCTTTCAAATATTCAATTATTCAAAAACAATTCAGATAATAAAAAATTTATTCTGTAAATTTCAGCAATAAAATTCTATTTCCGAATGAATGAAAATACAGATATACTCAAACAACAAAAGCAAAAAATTTTATCTTTAGTAAAAGAAAAATCGGTATTGAAACAAGATGTTTTTTTTAATACCATTAAAAATTTTGGCATATTTAAATCATTGAGTAAAAATATCATTAATGAATTAAAACCAACTATTGATGGGATTGATAAAAGAATAAGCATACAACACTTTGAAGTTAATCAATTTGCTTACAGATTAAAAATAGCCGGTGATATACTGGAAATATTTATGCATACTAATGTTTTTGAAATAGATAAATCCTCTCCGCTCTATAAATCGCCATATATTAAACAAAACCCGCTGAATGCTTATTGTGGCGTTATATATGTCTATAACTTTATGGCTGATTCTTTTAAATATAACAGGTTAAATGATATTGGAATTTTAATTGCCCGAATTTTCATCAACAGAGAAAACCATTTTTTTATTGAAACCAAACTCCCTCTTGCCACCAAATATAGTAATTTTTCTTTAGAACCCTTATCAGAAAACATAATTCAAGAAATTATCAACGACCTTATTATCTTTGCATTGGAATTTGATTTATCTATTCCTCCATTTGATGCTACCCGTGAAATTTCAGTTAATCAAATCAATGAGCAAACCAGCTGGATTACCATGCGAACGGGCAAACGACTCGGTTTTTATACCGACTCAAATAATGAAGATGATTTTACCTTTCAACTTTAATGAAACAATATTATGGATATTCAACCTACACCCGTTCAATTGATTGCCAATATCATTCAAGCAAAAATAGTTGGGAACGCATCGCTGCTTGTAACTGGTATTAACGAGATTCATTGCGTTAGAGAAGGAGATATAGTATTTGTAGATCATCCGAAATACTATCAAAAGGCACTTCAGTCCAAAGCAAGCGTTGTAATTATTAATCAGGAAACAGAATGCCCCGACACAAAAGCATTATTGATTCACGACCAACCTTTTACTGCGTTTAATCAACTTATCCGGCACTTTCAACCAATACGGTATTCTCTTACCACTATAAGTCCATCTGCCCAAATCGGAAAACATACCATCATCTTTCCTAATGTGTATATTGGAAATAATGTTATTATCGGAGACCATACTATTATATATCCTAATACCGTCATCTATGATAATTGTGTGATAGGAAATCATGTAAAAATTCACGCTAATTGTACTATTGGAGCAGATGCTTTTTATTATAAAAAACATCCCGATAGTTTTGAACAATTAGAAACATGCGGCAATGTTTGCATAGAAGATTATGTTCATATTGGAGCCAATTGTACTATAGACAAAGGAGTTACATCTTCTACCATCATCGGAGCGCATACCAAATTAGATAATCATGTTCATGTAGGTCATGATACAAAAATTGGAAAACGATGTTTGATTGCAGCACACACAGGTATAGCAGGAGCTACTACCATTGGCGATTATGTTACAATATGGGGACAGGTGGGAATATCCAGTGGAATACACATTGGTAACAATGTAACCATTTTGGCTCAGTCAGGTGTAGGAGAAAATATTAGTGATGGCCAAACTTATTTTGGCTCTCCGGCAGGTCCTGCCAAAGAAAAAATGAGAGAAGTATTTGCAGTAAAACAACTTGTAAAATTAATTCACAAACTATATTAAAAATCAACCAGTATGCTTCAAAAAACCATTCATCTGGCTTTATTGTTCATGATTATATCTTGTAACAATGAACATTCAGACAACGCATCCGTGAATTTACAAACAGAATCAATTACCCATACCGACTCTGGCATTCAGCCAAAAGATACGGTACCTGCTCAACAACTTTTCAGGCAGATAGGTGATAATACAATATTTATCGCAACAGGCACAGAGCCCGGCTGGATACTCACATTGAGTAATGAAAATTTTATTTTTATCAATAATTATGGGAGCGATACTATTCAGGGAAAATTTCATTCAGAGTTAAAACAATTTCCTGTACACGTTCAATCAGAAAAACTGAGTTTTGATATTGATAAAAAACAATGCATTGCCATATCAGGAGATACTTTGCCTTATAGTGTCAAAATATATTTGCAAAAAAATGTATTGACAGGTTGTGGAAAAATGTTGAAATAAAATCCAATGATCATTTTTACTAAAACTCAGGAACTTATTCAATTCAGAGAAAAACAAAAAAATATTTCTATTGGCTTTGTGCCTACTATGGGGGCTTTACATCAAGGGCACCTTGAGTTGGTCAAAAGATCAAAACAAGAAAATGATTTTACTTATGTGAGTATTTTTGTTAATCCTTTACAATTCAATGATAAAAAAGATTTAGAAAATTATCCGAGAACTATAGAACAAGATATAAAAGCACTTCAAAGTATACAAGCAGATGCTTTATTTTTACCCGATTTTAATCAAATATATAATAATCAGATTGTTCCTGATGAAATTGATTTAACTTATTTGAATTTAATTTTAGAAGGCCCAAAAAGACCCGGACATTTTGAAGGGGTGGTAAAAGTGGTAAGTATTTTATTTAAAATTATTCAGCCCGATAAAGCATATTTTGGACTTAAAGATTTTCAGCAAGTAAAAGTTATTCAACAATTAGTGAGAGAAAAAAACTATAACATCACAATTGTACCATGCCATACGGTTCGTGAAGAAAACGGACTGGCTATGAGTTCTCGCAACACACGGTTATCTGAAGAAGGCAAAAAAAAAGCATCTCTTATTTATAAGTGGTTATTACAATCCAAGCAAATGTATCAAAAAGGTATTGCAATACCAGAAATTATTAACGAAGTAAAACATCAGATACATCAAAATAAAGATTTTATATTAGATTATTTTGAAATCAGAGACGCAGATACTTTATATGACAACATGGCTGGCATTAAAAAACCTGTAGCATTGATTGCTGTATATCTTGAAGGTGTTAGATTAATTGATAACCTTGAACTTTCAGACAATTAAATATTATTGATACATCAAATTACAACCTCTGATATCTGAAAAATCACTTCTTCCTAAAACTTCTATCATTCCCTCATCGTATAACTTACCAATATCTGAAGTAGCAATAAATGAGCATGTATAGATATTTGCTAAATCAATAATATTAATCAAACCTTGTTTATTGGAAGTATGAACAGATAAGGGGTCATCTATTTCTCGTACTAGAAATTTCATCCAATTAGG
>JAOABO010000050.1 GCA_026418315.1 Bacteroidia bacterium | reverse complement strand
TCTTTAAATTAAAAGCCGCAGAGTTGTTGGGCAAAAAAAACATTGTTGAATTACCCATACGTATGACAGCCGATGACTTTGCTTATTACCTACAAAAAGTACCGGGCACTTATTACCGATTAGGAACAGGAAATAAAAAGAAAGGGATTATCCATAATGTGCATACCCCTTATTTTGACATAGATGAAAAAGCACTATATTACGGAACTGCTAGTGTGAGTTGGTTAATAATAAACTATTTAAACAAACAGATATGATTAAAAAACAAGTTATCGTTTTAAGCTGCATCTTCTTATCTTGCTCAACATACAAACTTTTAGAACCGACTCAGGAAGATGTTGAAAAAAATAAATCTAAATTTTCTAATATTACTTTAGAAGATTTACAACAAGGAAAAAAAATATACGAATCCAATTGCAATCTTTGTCATAAATTATATAAGCCAAACGCGCTTACTGAAGAACAATGGAAAAAAATTATCCCCCCAATGGTTAAAAAAGTGAATAAAAAAGCGGGGCAAGCTATTCTTTCTGCAAAAGAAGAAGAACTTATTTTAAAATACATTTTGGTAATCAAAGAGAGAAAATAATATGATTTAAATCATCTTTTATTGATGCGTTGAAAAAAATATATTTGCACCAAAAACCACTATGATGTACAACGAAAAATTTTATCAGGCCATTGGTCATGCTTTTTATGCAGTAGCACACGCAGATAAAAAAGTAAACAAAGAAGAGCTTCAAACTTTGATTAAAATTGTAAGAGATCAATGGGCTCCGTTAGAAGAACAAACCGATGAATTTGGTGAAGATATTGCTTTTCAAATAATTTCTGTATTTGACTGGCTTTCAGAAAATGAAGAAAAAGAAAAAGAAGCACTAAAACATTTTAAGGACTATGTAATGGAACATCCCAAATTATTTAATTCAAAAATAAAACAACATATTCTGAAAACATGTGAAAAAATTGCTGACGTTTCTCATGGTACCAGTAAAAAAGAGCATAAAGTTATACACGAAATAGAAAAAATACTTTCAGCAAATTAATTTGTTTTTTGTGCTAATGAAATATCTATTGAAATACTTTTTGGTGGAGAGGTATGTGCGGAGTAAATGTTCAATTACTATAAATGGTATTTATACCAAGGTAAAATTGAACGGTTGGAGTGCTTGTAGAGTATTCAACGAAGGGAGATTGTCTATACATGGTTTTTGAGTTGGGAGTGGGGGCATAACCCTACTACCGCAACCGAAAGAGCGGGATTTCTGTGTTTTCACTTTGTTTGCTACTAAGAACGAACTACATGTTTGTGGTAAGAAGATACTGAGAGCGTATAGTAATGGCTACAAAAAATCTACGATAGAGATATCACTTTATTAATCCTATATTAAAAAAAAATCACCTATATTTGCACTCCTTTTTATTAGTACAAGCAAATATGGATAATATCAAAGTAACTTTACCCGATGGCAGTGTAAGAGAGTATTCAAAAGGCATTACTGCTCTTCAAATAGCAGAATCCATCAGTCATTCGCTTGCAAAAAAAGTTTTGTCTGCATTGGTTGATAATGAAGTATGGGATGCCACACGTCCAATATATAAAGATTGTAAATTAAAACTATTGACATGGGAAGAAGAAGAGGGCAAAGCTACACTCTGGCACTCTTCTGCTCACCTGATGGCAGAAGCCATTGAAAATTTATTTCCGGGCGTCAAATTTTGGGTAGGTCCGCCGGTAGAAAATGGATTTTATTATGATATTGATACAGGCGATAAAAAAATTACACTCAATGATTTGGAACTCATTGAGAAAAAAATGATGGAATTAGCTAAACAAAACAACCCCTACATTCGTAAAGAAATACCTAAATCTGAAGCGATTCAGTATTTCAAAGAAAAAAATGATCCATATAAATTAGATTTATTGGAACGGCTGAATGATGGTGAAATTACATTTTATACTCAAGGAAGTTTTACTGATTTATGTCGTGGTCCTCATGTGCCACATACCGGCTATATCAAAGGTGTCAAATTACTTACAGTAGCAGGCGCCTATTGGAAAGGAGATGAAAAAAACAAAATGCTCACCCGCATTTATGGTATTTCTTTTCCCAAAGAAAGTGATTTGAAGGAATTTATTACTCAGCTAGAAGAAGCAAAAAAACGCGATCATCGTAAAATTGGAAAAGAATTAGAGTTGTTTACTTTTTCAGAAAATGTTGGAATGGGCTTGCCATTGTGGTTACCCAAAGGAACAACCGTTCGGTATGAACTGGAACAATTTTTACGCAAAATACAAAGTAAAAATGGGTATCAACCGGTTGTTACTCCGCATATTGCACAAAAACAATTGTATGTAATATCAGGGCATTATGAAAAATACGGCAAAGATGCCTTTCAGCCCATACGCACACCACAAGAAGGCGAAGAATTTTTCTTAAAACCAATGAACTGTCCCCACCACTGTGAAATATACAAATCTATTCCTCGCTCATATAAAGATTTACCTTTGCGGCTGGCAGAATTTGGAACGGTGTATCGTTATGAACAACATGGAGAATTACACGGTCTTACACGGGTTCGTGGCTTTACACAAGATGATGCCCATATTTTTTGTACTAATGAACAAGTCAAAGACGAGTTCAAAAAAGTGATTGATATAGTATTAAAAGTATTTGATACATTTGGCTTCAAAGATTATATTGCACAAATATCTTTAAGGGATTTAGAAAATAAAACAAAATACATAGGAAGCGAAGAAGTATGGGAAAAAGCCGAACAGGCCATCATTGAAGCAGCACAAGAAAAAGGGCTGAAAACTAAAATAGAATATGGTGAAGCGGCTTTTTACGGCCCTAAATTAGATTTTATGGTAAAAGACGCTTTAGGCAGAAAATGGCAGTTAGGTACTATACAAGTAGATTACAACTTACCTGAAAGATTTCAGCTGGAATACACTGGTGCAGATAATCAAAAACATAGACCAGTAATGATTCACAGAGCACCCTTTGGTTCTTTAGAAAGATTTATTGCATTACTATTGGAACATACAGGCGGAAATTTACCCGTATGGATTTCGCCGCAACAAGTAGCTGTTTTACCCATTTCAGAAAAATTTAATTCTTATGCAGAAAAAGTTGTACATTTGCTGTCTGAAAATAATATCAGAGTATTGTTTGATAACAGAGATGAAAAGATTGGTAAAAAAATCAGAGAAAGCGAGTTGATGAAAATTCCGTTTATGCTCATTATTGGAGAAAAAGAAGCACAAAATAATTCTGTATCTGTTCGTCAGCACAAAGCAGGAGATATAGGAACAATGGAAGTTCATCAGTTTGTAGAACATGTATTAAATGTTGTAAGAAATTACCAATAGTGTATGGCAAAAAATAATTTGTTTTATCCATTTAATTTCAATCATCAAAATCAAAATAATCAATGAGTAAAAAAGGACTTAAGGAAGGGTTTATTCGCCCGGGTGTAAAGCAACACGAGCACAGAATTAATGAAAATATTAAAGCTAATGAAGTAAGAGTAGTAGGAGATGGAATAGAGCCCGCAGTGGTATCTATACAAAAAGCACTGGAAATGGCACAGGAAAAGGGGTTAGATTTAGTAGAAATTGCCCCCAATGCCCAGCCACCTGTTTGTAAAATTATTGACTACGGAAAATTTTTGTATGAGAAAAAGAAGAAAGAAAAAGAAATAAAAGCAAAAACCGCCAAAGTCATTATTAAAGACATTCGGTTTTCACCACATATTGACGAACATGATTTTGCTTTTAAGAAAAAACACGCCGAAGAATTTTTAAAAGATGGCTGCAAAGTACGCGCCTATATTTTCTTTAAAGGCAGAGAAATTGTATTTAAAGAAAAAGGAGAAGAACTATTGATGCGTTTTGCTGCAGAATTAGAAGAACTAGGGGCACCAGAAGATTTACCTAAAATGGAAGGTAAAAAGATGCAAATTATTATTGCTCCTAAAAAGAAAAAGTAAACATGTAATTTGTAAAAAAGCATTTTTTGGAATTTTAAAAATAACTTCATACCTTTGCACCCCTTAAAAATAATTTTATGCCAAAAATTAAAACTAATTCAAGTGCCAAAAAAAGATTTAAAGTAACCGCAAGTGGAAAAATAATGAGAAAAAAGGCCTATAAGAATCACATTTTAACCAAAAAAGAAAAAGACAGAAAACGTAAGTTAGGAAGAATGGCAGAAGTTAATCACGCCGACTTGAATAATGTAAAGTTTTTATTGAATATCTAAATAACTATCTAATAACCCGAGTGTTCAGCAATAAGTTCTTATTAGAATAAAAAATAAGACGCTGCCACTCACAAAAATTAAAACTATGCCAAGATCAGTCAATTCTGTAGCAAGCAGAGCAAGAAGAAAAAAAATTCTAAAACAAACCAAGGGCTATTGGGGTGCCAGAAAAAATGTGTGGACAATAGCCAAAAACGCGTTTGAAAAAGGGTTAACTTACGCATACAAACATCGTAAGCTTAAGAAAAGAGAAATGCGAGCATTGTGGATTCAAAGAATCAATGCTGCTGCAAGACAACACGGTCTTTCTTACAGTCAATTTATCAATAAGCTGAAACAAAGTAATATCAATTTAAATCGCAAAGTATTGGCAGATTTAGCTATGAATAATCCTGATGCTTTTAAATCTGTTATTGAGAAAGTAAAGTAAAAATCTTTCTTAAAGGTGATAACAAACCCTCTCACAGAGAGGGTTTGTTATTTTAAATAATGGTGGTGGGCTTAATCTAAAAATTCATACTCTACACGGTACTTTTCTTTCCTAATAAAGAATTTATATAAAATCATTCCTGCAGCAAATCCTCCTATATGTGCCCAAAATGCAATTCCGCCAACATTCTGAGGTAGCACCAATAAACTCACAGTACCACTTGCCAATTGTCCAATAAACCAGAATAACAAGTAAATGAATGCCGGAATTTGAATGAAATCTATGACAAAGAAAAAAACAAAAAGAAAGATGATGCGTGATTTGGGAAAAAGAAACATATAGGCACCCATGACTCCGGAAATGGCTCCCGATGCTCCTACAGCAGGAATGGTAGATTCCGGATTAATTAGATAATGACTGATAGAAGCCAATATCCCACATAAGAGATAAAAAATGAAATATCGCCAATGTCCCATTTTATCTTCTACATTATCGCCAAATATGTATAGTGTCCACATGTTTCCGATAATATGTGCCCATCCGCTGTGCAAAAACATATTGGTTAAAAAAGGTAAATAATTATCAGAACTTAAGCCGGTTTCGTAGGCAAAGTATTCGCTTGAATAACGAGCGGGTATTAATCCAAAGTGATAGAAAAATAATTCTAAAGTATTGGGCGGTAAAAGAATTTCAAAAAAGAAAATAATCACGTTTAATAGGATGAGTGTATAATTTACTACTGGAACACGGGAAGAGGGAATGGTATCTGCAATTGGGAACATGGTAAGTAAGGATAGTTATTATTTTGCCAAATGATAAAAAATGGATGTTCCTGCATTAAAATACTGCGGGGGTTTCTTTCAATACTGTTTTGATTTTTTCTTCTAATTCTGCAAGCAATTCAGGGTTGTCTTTTAATAATTGTTTTAATGCATCTCTGCCTTGACCTAATTTTGTATCATTATATGAAAACCATGAGCCACTTTTTTTGATTATACCTTTTTCTACGCCGATGTCTATAATTTCACCTGTTTTGCTGATGCCTTCTCCAAAAATAATATCAAATTCTGCTTGTTTAAAGGGAGGGGCTACTTTGTTTTTTACTACTTTTACTCTTACTCTGTTTCCTATTACATTTTCTCCTTCTTTTATTTGTGCTATTCTGCGAATGTCAAGACGAACAGAAGCGTAGAATTTCAAGGCGTTTCCACCGGTGGTGGTTTCTGGGTTTCCGAACATGACCCCGATTTTTTCTCTTAATTGATTGATAAAAATACAGCAACAACCTGTTTTGTTGATAGTAGCGGTCATTTTTCTTAATGCCTGGCTCATCAATCTGGCTTGCAGTCCCATTTTACTATCGCCCATTTCTCCTTCTATTTCTGCTTTGGGTGTAAGTGCCGCAACTGAGTCAATCACTATAATATCTATTGCTCCTGAACGAATAAGATTATCTGCAATTTCTAATGCCTGCTCGCCATTGTCGGGTTGGGAAATGAGTAAACTTTCTGTATCTACACCTAATTTTTCTGCATACGTTCTGTCAAAAGCGTGTTCTGCATCAATAATAGCTGCAATACCACCATTTTTTTGTACATTCGCAATGGCATGAATAGCCAGTGTTGTTTTACCTGAAGATTCTGGTCCGAATATTTCAATTATTCTTCCTTTTGGAAAGCCACCTACTCCTAATGCTATGTCTAAACCTATAGATCCTGTGGAAATGGCGTCTTGGGTTTCTACTACGGTATCACCAAGTTTCATAATAGTGCCTTTGCCATAGGTTTTTTCCAGCATTTCTATGGTAGAGTTTAATGCTTTTAATTTTTCAGGATTAGGGGTTTTTTTGGAATTGTCTTTTATTTCTGCTTCTTCTGTTTTCTTAGCCATAATTAAAAAATTTTCTGTAAATTTAATGCATTTAATTCTTTAGTTACAAATTAAAGTTGCTCAGAACTTGTTAAAATATTTTTCAAAAAATAAAAATGTTGAAATAAATCTCTATTTTTGAAAAAATTAAATTTATGAATGTAATTAAAAATTATTTGGATGTTAAAGAAATTTCTAAATCTTTTTTCAGATTTCCTGTAACAGTCCTTCTAGGAATCGTTGTTACACTTACTATTATCGTCATGTATCATACTTCTGGATTAGAAGCTCCTTTTGGTGAAATAGAAAATTATTGCCGCATACTTATAGGATGTGGATTATCTATTCCTGTATCTATTATTATTAGTTTGTTGTTTGAAAAATATCAGGCAGAATCATCTGTGGGAAAGAATGTGGTTTCAATGATAGTGACTATTTTATTATTTGTGTATGCCTTTTGGGTTCCATTAGATAATTACAACCCTATTATTCAATTAAGCTTGTTTTCTATTTTGTTTCATTTGTTGGTATCTTTTATTCTATTTATCGATAAAAATGACAATGAATTAGCGTTTTGGATATTTAATAAAGATTTGTTCATAAGATACTTGGTTACTATACAATTTTCTTTTGTAATTATAATGGGTTTATTTTTTGCACTATTACTTGTTGAGATATTATTTGGTCCGGGCAAAATGGTTGCTTTTTATGTTTATATTTATGCAATGGTAGGAGGAGTTTTTCAAATATGGTTTTTCACAGCGGGTGTGCCAAAAAATTTTAATGCTAAGGTTAACGAATTCACTTATCCTAAAATACTTAAAATTCTTGTACAATACATATTACTACCTTTATTATCTATTTATATTATTATTCTTTATGTTTATGGAATAAAAATTTTATTGCAATGGGATTTACCTAGAGGATGGTTAGCGTGGTTTATTAATGTGTTGTCTGTATTTGGTGTATTTGCATTTTTATTATTGTGGCCATTAAGAAGCGTTGAGCAAAATAAATGGGTACAATATTTTTCTAAATGGTTTTATGTAGCTTTATTACCACTTTTAGTATTACTGTTTGTGGCTATTGGTAAACGTATTTCAGATTATGGATTTACAGTAAACAGATATTTTAATTTAATCATTGGAATATGGCTGGTGTTTATCTCTGTATTTAATTTGATTACCAAAAATGAAAAAATAAAATTCATTCCTTTGTCTTTATTTGTAACTCTTTTACTGTCAATGATAGGACCTTGGAGCTACTATTCTGTTTCTGAAAATAGTCAGGTTAGAATACTGAAAGAAATTCTGGAAAAAAACAAGATATTGGTCAATGGAAAAATTCAGCCACTTACTAAAAGTGATTCTATTCCAGATACAGATAAATTTCAAATTTATTCTGTATTAAGATACTTATACACATTTCATTCATTAGAGCCCATACAGGCCTATACTAATATAAAATTAAACAACCATGTTAAGTTGATATGGAATACTAACAACGACACAATTCTTGATAAAATAGTGCAAGAATGGGGAATGAATGATGCTCGTGTTTATTATTCCAAATCAAAAACATCAGAAGAAGATAACGACAACCTAAATTCTAATCCAACAAAATACTTTTATATTTCAGAAAATATAGATTCTATCAAAACAGCAACCTGTATTGATGGGTATCAATATGCCTTCAATTTTAGATGGAATGATTTTCACAGTAATATAAAATATTTGCTTGAAAAAGATACATTGGAGTTTTCATTTAACAAAAACACTAATACACTTAATATCATTTTAAGCAATCAATCCATGATTCAGTTTTCAATTCAAGAATGGCTTGAAAACATTTTACACAATAAATTAATGAAGAACAATTCTACGGATATTCAGTTAGAATCCAAGTTACTTATTTATGACATTCAAAACAATAACGCAAGCATAAGAATATTTTTCAAAGGCATAAGTGGTAGCATAGAGCAATACAAAACAGCGACAATAGACCAGATGGAAGTAAGCGTTTATTTATCACTAAAAAATAAATTAAAATAAAAATACCAAACTTGCGTCCATACCAAACATAAAAAGTTCTTTTATCTTAGCAAAGTGACATGCCCTACATGTTCTTCATACTTTTTAGTTATTAAATTTTTAAATCCTATTTTCCAAACATACACATCTTCTTTGCACGCACTACCTTTGTAATAACCATTCCAACCTTGTTTGTATTGATTGGTGGAAAATATTTTCTCACCCCATCGGTCAAAAATTTCTAAGGTATAGTTTTCAATGCCGATTACAATAGGAAGAAATTCGTCATTCAAGCCATCATTATTAGGTGTAAAAGCATTCGGTACCCAAAATCTAAATTCAGGCAGTATTGTAATGATTTTAGTAACAGTGTCTTTACAACCAAAATTATTGGTAATAATCAGCTGAACAGGATAATTTCCATAATTACCATAACTGTGAATAAACTGAAGGGCATTTGAAATGGTATTACCATCGCCTAATTCCCAATGCCATTGAGTGAGTGAGCCACTGTTGTTTTCAAAATTTCCGGCATAACTCATATCTGTAAAGGTAATTTCAGGATCGAAAACAGTGGTTAGAGTTGGAGTAAAAATAAAATCTGCAAAGGGTGTGGGGTAAACAGTAATAGCATTCGGTGCGGTGATATTAAAAGTAACAGTACATTGAGACGTATTAATAATGTTCACTGAATAGCCATAAATACCAGATTGGTTAAAAGTGAGAGAAGGATTGGAATGATTAGAAGAAAATCCATTAGAAACAAACCATTGATACAATGGATTATTTAAATTATTGGCTTCAATATTGAGTTGTAGTGGAGTACCTTGACAAATTGTATAATTATTAGCTACAGGATTGATTGAAGGGTAGGGATAAACTTCTATTGTTCCAGTTAGTTCTGCTTTACAGGGCTGTTGGGTAACTGTAACGGTAACGGGAAAAATTCCTGAAGAATTAAAATGAACGCCCGTTGGATTAGAAAGGTTAGATAACGACGGAGTAGCATTAGGACCAAAATTCCAGCTGAATTGGCTGTAATTTGCATAACTTCCTGTAATTTGAAATGAGAAACTATTATTAATAACACATTGTCCGGATGGGGGTGTAAATTGCGGAGCAAATTTTGGGTACACATAAAATGTTTTTATAGATGTATCAGAGCAGGGTTTGCCCGGATTAGCAATCAGCGTAACCTGATATGTTCCAGTGTCAGGGTATGTGTAAGAAGGATTAGTAAGGTGTGATGTATCGGCTAATGTTGTGGGGTCGCCAAAGTTCCAGAAAAAAGTATTTCCACCAATACTTTGATTAGAAAAATTAATAGTATAGCCATCGCATTTTTGGCTTTGGTCTTGTATGGCACTGACAACGGTAATGGAACAGGTGACAACGTTAAATTGAAATTCTCTTTGATGAATACCAATTAATTGTCCGTTCCTGTATTCACTAACACAAACGCTTACTACCCATTGTCCGTTCAGATTAGGTTTGCCAGTCAATAATCCTGTGTTTGGGTTTATATTAATGGCTGGGTTAGAAGATAATGGATAAGTGCCATTATAGGGTGCTAAATAAGGTATACTGGAATATGGAGGCGGAGAGCAATTCACTGGACAAGAAGGTGGCGGAGTGTTGCAGTATTGTCCTTGAGATGGAACATAGGTGGAAGAAATAATAGGGCAGCAGCCGTCCAATCCGTTGTAAGCATTACACAAAGAGTATATTAAAACATCACCATCGGGGTCGGTGGCTGAATGGTCAAAATTGATGTTTAAGCCATTGCAGATATAAAGTGGAGGAAATTTTTTAAATCGTGGAGAACTATTAGGGAATGCTTCATCTGAGCCAGGGATGTGCTCCCAATAAGTGGCTCCTATGCCACCAGGATTAACAATGTTGAGTATCGTATGATTTCTGCAACATCTTTGATAAACAATATAATATCCGCCCGGAATAGGTGGTAATGTTTCGGTAAACTCATAAATACCTTCTTGTACACAAACATTATCAGGTGGAATAATGCAGGAATTATTGATACTACTCGGGATATTAGAAATGGATAGTAAAGCAACATTTCTGCTTTTAATCACATTACCATTTTTATCAAAAATATCTATGTGTGCAGGATTATCTAATGGCGGAATACCATTGTAGCAATCTCTGTATATTTTGAGTGTTATTTTATATTGACCTCCCCCCAGATAGTCATAATAAATTTCTCCTCCTACAATATGAGTGGCTTGTATTTTTAGAGAACAAATTACTAACAGAAACAGTATGAGAGTGTATTTCAACATAATGGCAAAAATACATTTATTTTGTTAATTATACATTAAAAACTTGTAATAAATCCTATTTGCACATAGGGATTGGGATAAGGCGAATAGTTATTCTGATTCAAATTAAAGAGCACTGAAGTAAACATATAAGTGCCTGAAGTTACCATGTAACGAACTCCGCCGCCTATCCAAATATTTTGTATCCACATTCTGTCTTTTTGTAAACCATTGTATTGCATAGTATAAACGCTCCTGTTTAATAAATCCCATCCCGTTTGAAAAAATAAACTCTCTAATAAATAAATTCTTCCCACACATCTTAAACCATACATGTCAAAACTAAAACGAGAATTATATACATATTCACTATAATAATTATAAACAGGACCAGCACCTATCATGATCATTTTTGAAATTCTGTAACCAATTAAAGGTGAAATGTCTATAAAAGTATATCTCGAAGAAGTAAAAAAAGCGAAATTTCCACCAATACTCACGCGTTCCATCCACTCAAAATTTTTTTCTTTTTTTTCTTTGTTCTTTTCAGGAAGTTTGAAGTAAGTACTATCCGTTTGAGCAAAAAATTGGATTTCTTGAATCAACATAAAACAAAAAAGAAAAACTAAAGTATTGGGTATTTTATTTTTCAGCATTAGAATATCTGTTACTTATATTAGCCACAAAATTACAAAAAATATGGTGATTCTTATATTAGGGGTATCAAAGGGTATAGGATTAGAAACAGCAAAGTACCTTCTTGCCGACCATCAGGTAATAGGAATATCCCGAAACCCACTTTCTTTTTCTCATCCTCATTTACATTATATTCAGGGTGATATTAAAGATACAGCAACCCTTGAGACATGTGTACAATATTTGAAAAATAACAATTTATCAATAGATGTGATGATAAACAATGCAGGCATACTTATTTATCAAGCATTTGAGCATATTACTCCATCTGAACTGAACGAAACATTTCACACCAATGTGTTGGCACCGTTTATATGGATTCAAAATATGTTACCTTACTTAAAAAAATCAAAAGTTGCCCATATTGTCAATATTTCCAGTATGGGTGGCATAACAGGTACTCAAA
>JAOABO010000004.1:30240-34879 GCA_026418315.1 Bacteroidia bacterium | reverse complement strand
GAATGTATAATGCTGCATATCGCAGGTTTTACAAGTGCCCGTAAATTTGATTTTGAGTATATGATTAGAATAATCTACCACTTCAATACCTCCATTATCTGCCTGCAAATACGGCAGAATTTCATTGAGTGCAAGTTGAATTCTTTCTCTAATATCTTTACTTACAGGCATAAACCTATTTTATTCAAAGTGGCAAATATACATTTAATTTTCAATATGTTTGAATGCCGCTCACAAGTAAATAATTGGCTTTACTATACAGAAGAATGTTCGCCGTATGAATATCATTAATAAACATTTTTGCTGAACAAAATAATAATTTATCACCTTTGCAGCAATGATTTTTCAGAATTCTTATTCTTCATTAAAAGAAGCATTATTAGATTTAGAACAACACTCTGAATTGGTTAGATTAAAAACAGAGGTTGATTCTTATCTTGAAATGGCAGCTATTCATCTGCGAGTTAATGAAATGCAAGGGCCTGCTTTATGGTTTGAAAATGTAAAGAATTCCAGATTTTCTGCTGCATCTAATATTTTTGGCACTTATGAAAGGGCAAAATTTTTGTTTAGAGATACTTTTCATAAAACAGAGTGGCTCATTAAGGCATTCAAAAATCCTTCTGAAGTTTTTCAAAACCCGTTAAAGTCCGTGAAATATATTCCTTTTGCTTTAAAAGCATTACCTAAAAGGGTATCTAACATTCCACATCTCACTTGTCATATCACTGATTTGCCACTTATTCATCATTGGCCAAAAGATGGTGGCGCTTTTGTTACACTTCCGCAAGTTTACTCTGAAAATGTTGAGCAACCGGGTATTTGGAACAGCAATCTTGGAATGTATAGAATACAATTAACTGGTAATGAGTATATACTCAATAAAGAAATAGGTTTGCATTATCAACTACACAGAGGAATTGGAATACACCAACAAATTGCAAAGAATAAAAAAGTTCCTTTCAAAGTGTCTATATTTGTGGGAGGTCCGCCAGCACATACTTTGGCAGCTGTTATGCCTTTACCAGAGTCAATGACTGAATTAATGTTTGCGGGATTACTGGCTAACAGAAGATTTCGGTATGCGTACAAAAACAATTATTGCATAAGCACCGATGCTGATTTTGTAATAACAGGAGAAGTAATAGATGGATTATTAAAACCCGAAGGTCCATTTGGAGACCACTTAGGATATTATAGTTTACAACATCCGTTTCCTGTATTGAAAGTTGAAAGTGTTTATTATCGTAAAGACGCCGTATGGCCTTTTACAGTAGTAGGTCGTCCGCCACAAGAAGATTCTATCTTTGGTAAAATCATTCATGAACTGACTGGTTGGGCTGCACAAAAAGAGGTATATGGTTTAAAGGATTTGTATGCAGTAGATGAAGCTGGCGTTCATCCATTGCTACTAGCTACTGGTTCTGAAAGATACACGCCATATTTAGACAATCCCGAACCATCTGAAATTATTACTATAGCACACCATATCATGGGAACCGGACAACTGAGCTTACTGAAATATCTATTTATCACTGCTGAATACGATGAAAAAGTACCCCGTTGTTATCAGGTAAAAGAATTTATTCAATATGTTTTGGAAAGAATAGATTTAAACAGAGATGTACATTTTTATACCAATACTCCAATAGATACATTAGATTATTCGGGTGCTGGCCTGAACCGAGGAAGTAAATTAGTACTAGCTGCCTATGGCTCAAAAAAAAGAAATTTATGCCGCGAGGCAAATGAAAAAATATCTTCATTACAAACATTTTTTAATCCAAAAGTGGTTTTTCCAGGTGTTTTAGTATTGCAGGGAAATGTATTCAAAAATTATGAAACAACACAGAATGAAATAAAAAAGCTTGAACAGGAAATCAAGGAAAAAAACATTGATTTGAATGGGTTTCCACTCATTGTAATCACAGATGATAGTGAATGGGTAAGCCAGCACATTAATAATTGGTTATGGGTTACATTTACCCGATCAAACCCTGTAACCGATGTATATGGACTGAATGAAAAAATAATTCATCATAGCTTTGTTATGGACAACTTAATTATTGATGCCCGTATTAAACCACATCATGCACCTGTTTTAGAAAAAGACCCTGCTGTTGAAAAAAAGATAGATAAATTGTTCAGCAAGGGTGGCGAGTTATATGAATGGTTTACTCAAAAAAGGAAATAGTTTATTTTTTGAATCGAATATCTATTTTTCCTTATAGCCAGTTTCAAGCAACATTTGGTTTTTCAGTGTAGTTATCAGATTGTTCTTTCTTTCATTCAATATGATACTTCTTATTTTTTCTTTTTCATAAACGAAAGGAGAGTATTCGTCTTTTACTTTATAATCTTTTATTTTGATATACCGATAATAAATCCCATCTCTCCATTCCATGACTTTTCCTTTAGAAAGGGAATTAATTTCATAAGTTTTTAAGTAGGGTATTTCACGAATTACATCGTCCCATTTGAGCCATAAAGAATCTTCAATAAAGTAACTCATAGATTTCTCTCTGATAAAATTATTCAATGATGTTTTATCTTTTGAATAATTAGACAACATTTTTTTGAATACACTTATATCCTTTTCATTATCATTTAATTTGACATAGTATATTTGTACTATGTTGTTGGCTAATTTAAATGAGTTTTTATGTTGTTGATAGTATGCCATGATTTCCTGTTCAGAAATACTGGTATCCATGTTTTCTTGAATATACGTTTTCAGATATTCAGAGATAATATATTGTTTGGTAATATCTGTTGCTAATTTTTCTATTTCTTTTTCGTTGATAAGAATCTTTTTTTGTGCTTCTTCGTATAGTTTTTCTTTTACTAGCCATTCTTTTACATAAGATTGAGCAATTCTTATACTATCTTGTTTGTTATAGTTTTGAGTAAGGGGTGCTATTTCTTTTTTATCCAGGCAGTTTTCTTTATATGTAACTACACATTCTTGTTTCTCTGAATCAGCTAAAACACTTTGCTTACACTTTATACTGAATATAACAGGTATTATTGCAACCCAAAACAATTTCCATTTGAACAAGCGCATCGTTTATTTAGAGGATTTTTTTCCTATCAATACTTCATCAATCATTCCATATTCTTTTGATTCTTCGGCGGTCATCCAGTAATCTCTGTCTGCATCCTGCCATATTTTTTCGTATGGTTGGCCTGAATGATGGGCAATGATTTGATATAATTCTTTTTTTAGTTTTTGAATTTCTCTTGCAGTAATTTCAATGTCAGATGCTTGTCCTTCTGCACCACCAAGAGGTTGATGAATCATAATCCGTGAATGTTTTAGTGCTGCTCTTTTACCTTTGGTGCCTGCACATTGTAAGACGGCTCCCATGCTGGCTGCTATTCCTGTGCAAACTGTAGATATATCGGGTTGTACAAATTGCATGGTATCGTATATTCCCAATCCTGCATACACAGAGCCGCCAGGGCTATTGATATATATAGTGATGTCTTTTTTTGCATCTACAGATTCTAAAAATAACAATTGGGCTTCTACAATGTTTGCTACCTGGTCATCTATACCGGTTCCAAGAAATATAATTCTATCCATCATTAATCTTGAAAACACATCCATTTGAGCCACATTTAATTGTCTTTCTTCAATAATATAGGGCGTCATGGAAGATATAAATCTGGATTGATAACGGTGCATGGTTAAACTACTGATGCCTTTATGTTTCAGTGCATATTTGTAAAATTCATCTTTCTTAAACATATTGATATATTTTTTGGGCAAACTTAATCAATTTTATTATTTAATGCTTGTTTTTTATTGTTGCTTTTTTCTCTGTATATAAATCACATCGTTTTGAAAAATTATTCGTACCTTAAGCTTTCTATAGGATCTACTTTTGCTGCCTTTGTAGAGGGATAATATCCGCTTAGTATTCCTACAATAAAACATAATGTTACTGAGATAATTATCCAAAACCAGGGAATAAAAAATCCAGTTCCTAAACCCATTCCAACTATATTTCCTATTACAATGCCTAATATAATGCCGCCTATACCACCAGTTAATCCTATTAGTATAGATTCTAATAAAAATTGTATTTGAATGTTTTTGGAAGAGGCACCTAATGCTTTTCTAATGCCTATTTCACGAGTTCTTTCTTTGACATTTACCAGCATGATATTCAGTAATCCTATTACAGCTCCCGTCAATGTAATGATAGCAATAAAAGTAGCCCCAAGCGTTACTTTTTTCAAATCATCAATTACCAGGTTGGCTATCACATCTGATTTTTGAATTGAAAAATTATCTTCGTCAGAGGTGGTCAGTTTTCTGATATTTCTAAAGGTAAACCTTGCATTGTCTATGGCAGCATCTAACATCTGCGTGTTGTTGCACTGAACCTGTATATTGAAAGTCATGATTTGAGTAGATAAAATATTTCGGGCTTTATCGATAGAAATAAACATCACTTTATCACCTCCAAAACCAAAGCTGCTACCTTTACTTTTTAATACTCCAATAACAAAAAACTGATTATTCCCCCACCATATTTTTTTACCAATTGCATTTTCTTTAGGATATAAGAGTGCTTCCACATCTTTACCAATCACAGCATAGTTGGAATGGTTGTCTACATCACTTTTGGCA